>CAYRVO010000018.1:0-3414 GCA_964427565.1 uncultured Halanaerobiales bacterium
TTTACTTGGGTATGTTGGGGAAATAGGAAAAACAGACTTAAAAAAATTCAGAGATCTTGGTTATGATTATGACGGTAATGATATTATTGGTATAACTGGTCTAGAGAGGGAATACGAATTTTTTCTAAATGGTGTAGATGGTATTGAACAGATTGAGGTAAATAATCTAGGCCAGAAGGTAAGAACACTTGCAACTAAGGCACCAGAACCGGGCAATAATTTGGTGCTTAATATAGATTTAGAACTACAGACAAAAACAGAGGAAGTACTAACAGAACAGTTTGAAAATCTGCGTAAAAAGGCAGAAGATGATCCTGAATTGGATGAACCTACTGGTGCAGCTGCAATAGTTATGGAAGTTAATACCGGGAAAATAATTTCAATGAGTAGTATACCTAACTTCAATTTAAATAAATTTGCCGGGGGTTTTACAGAAAGTAGTTATCAGAAACTGGTAAATGACCCCTTAAAACCACTTTTAAATAGGGCAACTATGGTTTCAGTTCCTCCGGGTTCTATTTTTAAACTTATTACTGGTACTGCAGCAATTGAAGAATTAAATATAGATGCTGATACAGAATTCGTTGACAAAAATGGTAAATTTTATATTCCCAACTGGTCCCGTCCTTTTAGGAACTGGCATAAGGGTGGGGAAGGTAAACTGGACTTTACCAGGGCTATTGCTCGTTCTAATAATATAGTTTTTTATAAACTGGGATATAAATTATATGAAAACTTTAAGGGCAAAAAACTTATCGAATATGCGAAGGAATATAATCTTGGTTGGAAAACTGGAATTGACCTACCTGGAGAAAAGCCTGGATTAGTTCCTGACCGCGAATGGAAAATGGAAAAGTTTAATGAAGGCTGGTACCCGGGAGATTCTGTTAATCTGGCTATAGGTCAGGGTGGATTATTGACAACTCCCATTCAGTTAATAGAAATGGTAAGTGCAATTGCTAATGGAGGTGTAATGTATCGGCCTTATATTGTAGATGAGGTTATTGATAATGAAGGGCAAATAATACTGGATAATAAACCGCAAATTAATAGTTATTTACCTTTCAGCAAAGATGTTTTTGAAATATTACATGAAGGTATGACTGAAGCAACTTTATCTGATTATGGAACAGCCAGGAGTGTTTTTAAAGATTTTCCTGTGAAAGTAGCCGGGAAGACAGGTACTGCTCAAACAAGTATAAGCAATTCCAGTCATGGGTGGTTTGTTGGTTATGCCCCGGCAAAAGCCCCAGAAATATCTATTCTGGTATTTATTGAAAATGGTCATTCCAGTGTCTATACATTACCTGTAGCCGCAAAGATAATAAGAGGATACTTTGGTTTAAATAAAGAGAAGGAAAAAGATAAATCAACCTCCATAATTTTTAAAGAAAATTATTATTATACCAAAAATCGTCTTTTTATGTTCTTTAAGCAAGTATTTTCAGGAGGGGATTAGCAGGAATTTGTTAGTTATTAAAGAATATGTAATAAAGAAGGTTACTGGGGGAGAATAAATAATGAAGTTATCTTTTTCATTTAAAGTAACAACTGAGGGAGTGGTAATACATTTTAAACCTGATGTTGAATATCAGCAATTAATAAAAGAATTGAAGAATCATGTTGAAAAAGCCAGTAATTTTTTTGCCGGTGTAGATTTGTATTTGAATTTAGAAGGCCAATGTTTTCAGGCCGAACAACTAGAAGAAATAAAAGGAATCATTTCTAGATATAAAAAATTAAATGATATTTATTTTACAGGTGCTAAAAATAAGATTAAAGAGAGGGAAACTATTTTAATTAAAAAAACTATTAGATCAGGTCAAAAAATTAAATATCCTACTAATATAGTGTTAATAGGGGATGTAAACCCAGGTGCTGAAGTCATTGCAGCAGGAGACATAATTGTATTGGGAAGATTAAAGGGTGTTGTACATGCTGGAGCCCGCGGTATGGTAGATGCTCAGGTTATAGCTTTAAACCTGAAGCCGACACAAATTAGAATTGCTAGTTATATTTCCAGATCACCGGAAGGAACAAAAAAAGGAAAAGAAAATATGAGGCCTGAAAGAGCGTATGTAAAAAGTAGTAAAATAGTTGTTGAAGATATAAATATTTAAATTATAATTAAAGGGGGGATATCGATATGTCAGCACGTTCAATTGTAATTACTTCAGGAAAAGGCGGAGTAGGAAAAACAACAATTTCAGCTAATCTGGGAACTGCTATAGCTATGAATGAAAATAGGGTGTGTTTAATAGATGCCGATATTGGTTTACGGAATCTCGATGTAGTTATTGGTCTGGAAAATAGAATAGTATATGATATAGTAGATGTAGTAGAAAAAAACTGCAGATTGGAACAGGCTTTAATTAGAGATAAAAGATTAAATAATTTATTTTTATTACCAGCGGCTCAGACTAGAGATAAAACTGCAGTCACACCTTATCAGATGCAAGAATTAGTTACATCTTTAAAGGATGAGATGGATTTTATAATTATTGATTCACCTGCAGGTATTGAGCAGGGGTTCAAAAATGCTATTTCAGGGGCAGATCAGGCGATAATTGTAACAACACCAGAAGTTTCTGCTGTACGAGATGCTGATAGGATTATTGGTTTACTTGAGGCCGAAGGATTAAAGGACCCTGATGTAGTTATTAATCGGATAAGAATGGATATGGTTAAAAGAGGTAATATGATGGATATTGATGATATGATTGAAATATTAGCTGTTAATTTGTTGGGAGCAGTACCTGAGGATGAAGATATTGTCATATCAACAAATAAAGGTGAGCCTGTAGTGTATAGTGATAATAAACGTGCAGGTAAGGCATTTAAAAATATAGCTAGCAGGTTAGAAGGGGAAGAGTTAGCCCTCATGTCAATGGAAAAGAAGACTATCTTTAAAAAAATCAAAAATATTATTGGATTATCTTAAAATAAGGGGGTTATTAACATTATTAAATGGCTTAGAAAACTCGGTATTATTAAAAAGAAAGAGAAAAATAGTAAAAATGTAGCTAAAGATAGATTACAATTCATATTAGTTCAGGATCGTACCAAACTTACTCCTACACAGATGGATTCACTGAAACAGGACTTATTGGAAGTATTAAAAAAATATATTGATGTTGATGAAAGAAAAATACAAATGGAAGTTAACCGTGAAGAAGAAACTGTAGCCATGGTTGCTAATTTCCCCATAAAACATTCAGGATAAAAAGAAAGGCTTATAATGCACTGGGATAATAAATTATTAAGGAATTTAAATATAAATATTCCCCTGACTGTAATTCTACTAATTTGTATAGGTTTTATTACTATCAGTAGTGCGGTTGAAATTAATAATCCTCAAGCAGGGGGAAAAATATTTTTGCAAAAACAGGCTATTTCTATTATTTTGGGTATTAT
>CAYRVO010000018.1:3514-12509 GCA_964427565.1 uncultured Halanaerobiales bacterium
AAAACGACCTGGGAACGGCTTTGGTTTTACTGGTTATATTTATTATTATGCTTTATGCTGCTGGTGCTAATACTAAATTTATAATTATAATTTTTGGTGGCATTTTTTTAGTTTTAGTATTATTTATTTTATTACATATTTATTTTGGAGTGCCTCTACCCTATTTTCAGGATTATCAGTTAAACCGTCTAATAGTATTTATTAATCCCGGGGTTGATCCTTATGGTATTGGGTATAATATTATTCAGTCCAAAATTGCTGTTGGTTCTGGAGAATTAATAGGTAAAGGTTTATTTGCAGGTACCCAAAACCAGTTAAATTTCTTGCCGGAGAAACATACTGATTTTATTTTCTCAGTACTGGGAGAAGAATTTGGATTTATAGGTGTTTTGGTATTATTATTATTATTTTTATTTTTACTCTGGGAAATATTACAGGTTGCCAGACAATCTAAAGATAGATATGGAAGGCTTGTAACAGTTGGTGTAGCTGCTATGTTTTTTTTCCATATTATTGAAAATGTAGGTATGACTATGGGTGTTATGCCTATTACCGGGATACCATTACCTTTTATTAGTTATGGTGGTACTTATATGGTTATTTCTTTAATAGCTATTGGATTAGTTATCAATATAAATATTCGCAAAAAGAAGATATTATTTTAATTTGTTATATTCCTTTCCTGTTATTAATACTATTTAAAATAGGAAAGGGAGGGGTTGTAAGATGGGTGAACCGGGTTTTTTGTTTAAGGTTAACCCTCTTTTTTTATTGGTTATAGTTTTGTTTATTTTTGCTGGGCTGGGTATTGAACTCCTGATTGCCTTTATTCTGGTTATTTTGCATGAATTTGTTCATTTGTTGGTTGCCTGGTTATCGGGTTATGAGATTTATAAAATAGAAATATTTCCTTTTGGGGGTATGGCTGAATATCGTGGTTTATTGGAAATGGAACCCTGGCAGGAAGCAAAAATTGCAATCTGTGGTCCATTGTTTAATCTTGTTTTGGCTTTGTTATTATATTTTTTTTATGATAATCTAAATTTTATATCAATTTATTATATAGACCTGTTAATTAAGTACAATCTTATAATTGCTTTATTTAATTTTGTGCCTGCTTTACCACTTGATGGAGGGAGAGTATTAAGAAGCATTCTTGTAGCTCAAAGGGGATTTTGCCAGGGAACGATGATAGCAGTTAAAATCGCAAAGATTTTTGCGTTTTGTGGTGCTGTTTTGGGTATACTGGCTTTGGTTTTTCACCAAACTAATATCTGGATACTTTTTATTTCATTTTTTGTCTATGGGGCAGCTATAAAAGAAGAGAAGAGCATTGTCTATCATCTGGTATCTTATTTAACAAGAAGGAAAAATTTCATTGACAGTTTAAAAATAAAGCCTGTGAATCTACAGGTTATTAAGAGCAATATTTACTTAAAAGATATACTTACACACTTTGTTCCCGATAAGTTCAATTTATTTTATGTAGCTGAAAAAGGATGTTTCCTTTCTGAAATACAGGTACTTGATTATTTTTTTGATATTAAAGATAGGGATATGAAAGTTGGAGAAATAATTGAGGATAAAATGAATAATAGCTAATACTGGCCCGACCATTGTGTACTAAGCTTTAATAATTATTGATTATAAAGTTTTAGGCAGTTATACGCGGTCACGAAGCTAATAAGAAAAAAATTTAGAGGTGATACTATGAACATAGAAGAGAGGCTTGATAAGTTATTATACCGGGTGAGTAATCCGGAAAGGTATATAGGTAATGAATGGAACTCTATAGTCAAAGAATGGTCAGGAGATAAGATTAAAGTTGCACTTGCTTTTCCTGATGTATATGAAGTTGGTATGTCTCATCTGGGGTTGAAAATATTATATCACTTATTAAATGAAAATGAGGGTATAATCTGTGAAAGAACCTATGCACCGTGGTTTGATATGGAAGAGTTGATGCGTAAGGAAGAGATTCCTCTTTTTTCTCTGGAGACTAAGCATGAGCTATGTGATTTTGATATTCTAGCCTTTACTTTACAGTATGAAATGAGCTATACCAATATTATTAATATGTTAAATTTAGCCGGTATACCACTATATAGTGAGAAGAGAGATAATATGTATCCCCTGATTATTGGTGGGGGTTCAACTGTATATAATCCTGAGCCGGTAGCACCTTTTTTTGATTTATTTTTTATAGGTGAAGCAGAAGAAGGAATAGAAGAACTTATCTTTAATTATAAAAAATATCGGCAGAAAGGATATAAACGTAAAGAGATTTTAATTAAGTTAAGTACAATGCCGGGTGTATATGTACCCTCTCTTTATGATGTTAAATATAACACAGATGGTAAAATAGAATCCATAGAACCAAAGCAAAAAAATATAAAAGCTAAAATTGATAAACAGGTTATTGCCGATTTTGATAATTCATTTTATCCTACCGACTTTATTGTGCCCTATATGGATATAGTTCATAATAGAGCGGTTTTGGAAGTTTCCCGGGGTTGTACAAAAGGGTGCCGTTTTTGTGCAGCCGGAATGACCTATCGACCGGTTAGGGAAAGAAAAGAAGAAACACTTATAGAACTGGGGGACAGGATTTTAAGCAGTACAGGCTATGATGAAATATCTTTAACATCATTAAGTACAGTAGATTATTCGGACATTAAAAAACTAATTACTCAGATGGCAAATAAGTATCAGGACAAGAAAATAAGTATTTCTTTATCTTCTTTACGTGTAGATCAATTTTCAGTAGAACTGGCCCATCAGGTTCAAAAAGTAAGAAAATCAGGTTTAACTTTTGCGCCAGAAGCTGGTACTCAGAGATTACGAGATGTGATTAATAAAGGTGTAAAGGAAGAGGATTTTATGGAGGCAGTTAAGGCTGCTTTTAAGTCTGGCTGGAGACATATAAAATTATATTATATGATTGCTTTACCAACAGAAAAAGAAGAAGACCTGCAAGCTATAGTAACTTCGGCAAAAAAAGTACGGGACATGGGGCGGAAGATAACTAATAAAAAAATAACTGTTCATGTAAGTATATCAACATTTATTCCCAAACCATTTACTCCATTTCAGTGGGTCAGAATGATAGATAAAGGAGAAATTATTTCTAAACAGGATTATTTAAAGAAAAACTTACGTGGTAAAGGCTTAAAACTCAGCTGGGATGATCCCTATATTAGTAAGCTTGAAGGGGTCTTTTCCCGGGGAGATAGACGCCTGGCTCCCTTGATTATAAAAGCCTGGGAGAAGGGTTCTCGTTTTGAAGGCTGGGATGAGCATTTTCAGCCACAACTGTGGGAAGAAGCCTTTATGGAAACTGATATAAATAAGGAGCAATATAATCTATCTCGCAATTTTGATGACATTTTACCCTGGAACCATATAAATATGGGTATTAGTAGCAAATTTCTCAAGCAAGAATATGAAAAGGCACTAAAAGGAGAAAGAACTTCTGACTGCCGTGGTGGGAAATGTAGTGGCTGTAATATCTGTACTGATCTTAATATAGAGCCAGAACTGCTGGGGGGAGATGATAAAAATGTTACTACGGACTAAATTTTCAAAATTAAGTCCTGTACGTTATATATCACATCTGGAACTAATGGATACAATCCGGCATGGATGTCGGAGAGCTAAATTGCCGCTTGCTTTTTCAGAAGGTTATAATCCACGTATAAAATTATCCCTCTGTCAGCCATTGTCTGTAGGTATGATAGGGTTAAATGAATACTTTGATTTAAAGCTAATGAAGGATATAAAAATTGATCAATATATAAAAAACCTAAATAGTTCATTACCGGTAGGAATCAAAATAATTACAGCACAGAAAATCCCGGATAACAGCAAGTCTCTGCAAGCTATTGTTAATACAGCTATTTACAGAATAAAAATGGAGTTTAGTGGTAATATTAATCCGAAGGATGTTGTTGCTGATTTTAGCAGTAGAGGAAAAGTTGAGGTGGTAAGAAAGAGGCGTAATAAGAAAAATAGAATTGTAAATTTGAAACCTATGCTATATAATATAGATATAAATAATCCCAGAGAATGGGATTTTACGGTAAGTACAGGTAGTAGTGGAAATGTGAGACCCTCAGAAATTGTCAGGGCACTGGTAACAAGGTATGATAATATTGAGCAGGTACCATTAATTAATATTGAGAGAAGAGGAATGTTTGTGCGGAGGGACAAGATATTATTTGAACCCTTTGCCAGCAAAATAATTGGGAGCTGAGTTAGGTTGAATAAACAAATAATCATTAATTCCGGTCTCAGGGAGAAAAGAGCAGCTATTCTGGTGGATAATAGTTTAGATGATATTCTTTTTGCCCGGGATACCTATGACCAAATAGTAAGAAATATTTATAAAGCACGAATCATGGATGTATTACCCGGAATGCAGGCCGCATTTGTGGATATAGGTATTGAAAAGAATGCTTTTCTTCATATAAGTGATGCTTTTCCACTTTTAAACGAGGATCAATTACAGAAATGGCATAATAGAAAGCTTGGGATTCAGCATGTACTTCAGCCTGGCCAGGAAATAATGGTCCAGGTTGTTAAAGAACCAATTGGTACTAAGGGGCCTAAAGTGACCTGTAAAGTTACTTTGCCGGGCAGATATTTTGTCTTGCTTTTATTTGAAGATAAAATAGGTATTTCACGCAGAATTGATGAAGATGTTGAAAGAAGGCGTTTAAAAAAGATAGCAAATGGCTTGCGTAATAATGGCCGTGGTTTAATTGTAAGAACAAATGCATATCAAAAAAATAAGATTGTTCTTAATAATGATTATGATTATTTAATTAATTTATGGAGTAACATACGTAAAAATTATGCAAAAAGCAAAGCCCCGGCTCTGGTTTATAAAGATGTAGAATTGATTAATTTAATTGTTCGTGATTATCTGGCAGAGGATGTTGATAAAGTAGTTATTGATTCAAAGAAAGATTATGATAAGTTATTGCAGCTTGCAGATAAAATAGTACCTGATTTAAAGAACAGGATATATCATTATAATAAGAAAAGATCAATTTTTGTTACCTATGGAATTGAAGATAAAATGGATAAATCTCTTAAACGCAAAGTATGGTTAAATTCCGGTGGTTATATTAATTTTGATACAACAGAAGCACTGGTTGCGATTGATGTAAATACAGGTAAATATATAGGCAAAAAAAATCTGCAACAAACAGTTTTCAAGACTAATATGGAAGCAGCCCGGGAGATTGCCCGTCAGTTAAGACTGCGGGATATAGGTGGTATTATTATAATTGATTTTATTGATATGAATTTAAAAAAACATCAGGAAGAAGTACTTGCCTGTTTGAGAGATGAATTGGACCATGATCGGACAAAGACAGCTGTTTTAGGTCTTACCCGTCTGGGTTTAGTAGAAATGACCCGTAAGAAAGTTAGAGAAGGATTAGGAGAATTGTTTCAAAAACAATGTCCTTATTGTGGTGGAACAGGCAGGGTCCTTTCAGAAACAACAATGGCTTTTGATATTATACGAGAACTAAAAAAAGTAAATGAACCTGCAATATTAATAGAACTACATCCTGATGTTGCTTCTGTATTGATTGGTTCAGGTGGTGAAAAATTAGAAGAACTGGAAAATGAACTTAATAAAGATATCTATATAAGGGGCAATAATGAATTACATCTGGAAAAATATAATATAGTAAAAAGAGGAAGTAAAAGTAGTTTAAAGAAGCTGGCAGTACCGGTAAATGAAGGAGAAAAATATAAATTAAAGATTACTGAAAAACATGCAAATAATCCCCAGGATGGGATCGCTCGTTTAAAGGGATATATAATTATTGTAAATGAAGGTGGACATCTTGTTGATCAGGAAGTAGAGATAAAAATCAATGAAGCTACAAGGACATTTGCTCTTGCTAATCTAACGTAATACTTGACTTAAGACTTGAACTGTGCTAAAATTTTCTTTGAGACTGTGTAATTACCAAAACCGCTCGCAATGGGTTTTAAAAGCATTGAGCTACCTGATTGCGGCGAGTCTGCGGTAAGGGGGTGGATATTAATAATGTATGCAATAATAAAGACTGGTGGTAAACAATACAAAGTTAAAGAAGGACAGATATTGAAGGTCGAAAAACTTGATGTATCTGAGGGAGAGAAAGTAGAATTTGATAAAGTACTGACTATAAAAAATAGTGATGGTGTTCAGTTTGGACGTCCCTATTTAAAAGATGCCACAGTAACAGCTAAAGCTATTGAAAATGGCAAAAACAAGAAGGTTGTTGTTTTAAAATACAAGCCCAAAAATCGTTATCGTAAAAAAATGGGTCATCGCCAACCTTATACTAAAGTTTTAATTGAAGATATTAAAGAATAAGATAATAAAAATATAATAAAATTATGGGAGGTGGTTTTGATGTCCAAGAAAAAGGGAGTCGGAAGTTCCCGTAATGGAAGAGATAGTGAATCGAAGCGACTGGGTGTAAAAGAATTTGATGGTGAATTTGTTAATGCCGGTAGTATACTGGTTCGCCAGCGGGGAACAAAATTTAAGCCCGGATTAAATGTAGGTAGAGGTAAAGATGATACTCTATTTGCTAAAATAAATGGATATGTTAAATTTGAAAGAAAGGGAAAAAGTTCCCGCCAAATTAGTGTATATACTGATGAACAGTTAAAAAGTGTTGTAAATTAATTATTAATTATTAACCCCAGTACATTCGGATTATGTATTGGGGTTTTTTAGATGGGGTGAAATAATGTTTGCTGATAAGGTGAAATTTAAAGTTAAAGGTGGAGATGGGGGGGATGGTGTTGTAAGTTTTAGACGCGAAAAATTTATTGATAAAGGTGGGCCTAATGGTGGAGATGGTGGAGACGGTGGGGATGTTATTTTAAAAGTTGACGAAGGTTTACACACATTATCTGACTTTCGTTATAAAAATTCATATATAGCAAGTGATGGTGAAAATGGATCAGGAAAAAATCAAACAGGTAGTCAGGGTGAAGATTTAATTTTAAAAGTACCACCAGGAACTATAGTTTATGATGATAATAATGGATCTTTACTGGCAGATTTAACTGAATCAGGTCAGGAACTTGTTGCTGCTGGTGGGGGCCAGGGGGGAAGAGGAAACGCTAAATTCAAAAAATCAACACGTAAGGTGCCAAAATTTGCGGAACAGGGTAAAAAAGGAGAAGAACGATCACTAAGGTTGGAATTAAAAGTTATGGCTGATGTGGGATTGGTGGGTTTTCCTAATGTGGGAAAATCAACACTTATTGCCAGTGTATCTGCTGCTAAACCAAAGATTGCTTCCTATCATTTTACTACCCTAAAACCGAATCTTGGTGTAGTAAAGTTAGGAGATTTTAATTCATTTGTTATGGCTGATATCCCGGGATTGATTGAGGGTGCCCATAAAGGTATAGGTCTTGGAGATGAATTTCTCCGTCATCTTGAAAGAACAAGGTTACTGGTCCATGTTATAGATGTTTCTGGAATTGAAGGCCGGAAACCGGTTGATGATTTTGAGGTAATAAATAATGAAATAGAAAGTTACAATGAACGGCTGGCTTCTTTACCACAGATAATTGCCTTAAATAAAATTGATCTTACCTCTGGACGTGAAAATTTGTCACAGGTAAGGAGAGATTTAGAAGCAAGAGGATATAAATGTTTCCCTATTTCTGCTGTTACAGGTGAAGGATTAAAAGATTTAAAGTATTATATTGGTGAAAGATTAAAAGATTTACCCCCTTTAGAAGAGAAAAATTTAGCACCGGAAGTAGTTTTTAAAGAAGATTTTACTGAACAGGGTCTTTATATTGAACAGACAAATAATCATAAATATGAAGTAAAAGGTAAAATCGTTACAGAAACTATAGAAAAAACTAATTTTAGCAACGAAGCGGCAGTAAAAAGGCTTATGAGGATTTTAAAACATAATAATCTCAATAAATTGATGGAAGAAAAAGATATTAAAGATGGAGATATCGTTGTTATTGGTCCTATGGAGTATGAATATATTGAATAAAATTTTTCAGGAGATGGTGAGTATATGGATAAGGTAAAAATCTTTACGGACAGTTGTTCTGATTTACCGGCTGATGTTTTAAATAAATATGAAATTGAAATGTTGCCGACTCCGGTTCACTTTGGAGATCAAATATATGGTGATAGATCAGAATTATCACCACCAGAATTTTACAATAAGCTGGATGAAAGCTCAGAAATGCCCAAAACATCCATGATTACTCCTGATACATTTATGAAGTCATTTAAGAATGCATTGGCTGAAGGATATAAAGTTTTATCTATAAACTTTTCTTCAGAATTAAGTGGTATTTTTGAATCAGCAGTTATTGCTAAAAGAAATATTGGTTCAGATGACATAACTATTATTGATAGTAAATCAGCATCTATAGGTCTTGGTCTTTCTGTTTACCTGGCTGCTAGAGCATTAAAAGCAGGTAAAAGCCTGGAAGAAGTAATTAAGATGACCAGATATAATTGTTCTCATATGGAGCATATATTTGCTGTTGGTTCTCTGGATATGTTAAAAAAAGGGGGTAGAATAAGTAAAGGTAAGGCTTTCATAGGTAATGTTCTTAATATTAAACCTATTTTACATATTCAAGATGGGAAGATATTACCCTATTCCCGGACAAGGGGTAAGAAAAAAATGATGGAATTTTTATTGAAGATGATGGATGATAGAGGACATAAGCTAACAGAACAGATTATAGGAGTTAATCATTCTGGTAATAAAGAACTGGCTGAAAAAATAAAAAATATGATAAAAGATAGGTATGGAATCAGTGAATTTTTAGTCTCAGAGATTGGAGCTGCTATTGGTGCCCATGTGGGTAGAAATACAGTTTCAGTTTTCTTTTTCAATAGTGAAGAAGTAGCAAATATAGAGATAAAATAATAAAAATTTACTTATTAAAAAGAAGGTGAACAAAGATGAAGATTGCACTTATAAATTTG
>CAYRVO010000019.1:0-12306 GCA_964427565.1 uncultured Halanaerobiales bacterium
CATGAAATTGATCATTTAGAGGGAGTATTATTTACAGATAAAGTTTTAGATATTGATGAATTATGATAGGGAGGTACAAGATGTATGGATATTTTATTTGCTGGTACTCCTGATTTTGCTGTTAATTGTCTTGCAGAAATATATGAAAGTAAAAAAATAAATATATGTGGTGTAATAACCCAGCCGGATAGAAAACGTGGTAGGGGACAAAAGATGCAATCTACCCCTGTTAAGAAAAAAGCAGAGGAATTAAATCTAAAAGTATATACAGAAAAAAATATTAATAAGCCATCTTTTATAGATAAATTAAAGGAGATATCTCCAGAAGCAATTGTTGTAGTTGCTTTTGGTCAGAAATTAAGTCAGGAAATTCTATCATTACCTGATTATGGTTGCATTAATCTTCATGCCTCACTTTTACCACAGTATAGAGGAGCTTGCCCGATTCATAAGGCAATAATAAATGGAGATAAAGTTACTGGAGTTACTACAATGTATATGGATGAAGGCTGGGATACAGGTGATATAATATACAAAGAGAAAGTAGAAATAGGAATTAAAGATACTGTGGGATTACTACATGATAAACTAGCTCAAATAGGTTCCAGGTTATTGGTAAAAACATTGCTTGATGTTGAAAAAGATGATGCACCCCGTAAGGAACAAAATGAGAATAAAGCCTCTTATGCCTGTAAATTTGATAAAAGTATAGGTGAAATTGACTGGAATAAAAGTGCAGAAGAAATATATAATCTGGTAAGGGGAGTAAATCCCTGGCCATGTGCTTATACAAAAATTGATAATAAACTGCTAAAAATTTGGGAAGTAGAAATTGAAAGTAAAGAAAGAGTTAAAGCCGATCCCGGTTCAGTAATTCAACCATCAATGGATAAAGGGCTTATTGTTCAGACAGGTAAGGGATTAATTAATATTAAAAAATTACAACTTGCGGGTCGCAAAAAAATGTCGGTTGAAAAGTTTTTATGTGGATATAATATTGATAAAGGTGAAAAACTAGAATAAAGGGGGTATAAAATGTGTTTTTCCCATATTTTTATGATCCAACAATTCTTATAATATTACCTGCATTTATACTGGCAATATATGCCCAGGTGAAAGTAAAAAATACCTTTAATAAATATAGTAAAATTCGTAGCAACAGAGGGCTTACAGGTGCTGAAGTGGCAAGAGAGATATTAAATAACAATGGACTGTCAAATATTAATATAAAAAAGATAAGTGGTCAAAATATGGGTGATCATTATGACCCGAAAAATAAAGTTTTGAATCTTTCACAAGATGTTTATAATAAAAATTCACTTGCTTCTATAGGTGTAGCCGCTCATGAAGCAGGGCATGCAATACAGGATGCGCGTAATTATAAGCCATTATCTGTTCGTAATAATATTGTACCTGTTGCTAATATTGGTTCCCGCTGGGGTTTACCACTGGCTATATTTGGTTTTTTCTTTCAATCAAAAACAATGATATTGTTGGGAATGGTGATTTTTCTAGGAGCAGTTGTTTTTCATTTAGTTACTCTTCCGGTAGAATTTAATGCCAGTAACCGTGCAATAAGAGCATTAAAAAGAGGTGGATATTTAACAAACCAGGAATTAAAAGGTGCAAATAAAGTACTAAAGGCTGCTGCTTTTACTTATGTAGCTGCTACCCTGGTAGCAATGGCAAATTTATTTAGAATCATTTTATTATTTGGAATGGGAGGAGATGATTAATTCCCAATAATGAATACTCGCGGTCTGGCTATAAAAGCTTTAGAAAAAATAGAGAATGGTAGTTATTCTAATCTGGTATTAAACAATATAATTACTAATCTTGATGACAGGAGAGATAGGGCATTACTTACGGCAATAGTTTATGGAGTATTACGTTATCAAGGAAGACTTGATTATATTATTTCCCAGATTGCAAATCGGTCTCTTAAAAAAATAGATAAAAAAGTGCTTATTGCTTTAAGGGTTGCTATTTATCAAATTGATTATTTTGATCGTATTCCAAAAAGAGCTGCAGTTAATGAAACAATAGAGGCGGTAAAAACTGATATTAATCGGGGAGCAGTTGGATTTATAAATGGAGTATTGAGAAATTATATTCGCAATAAAGATAATATTAAATGGCCGGACAAAGAAAAAGAGCAACTTACTTTTATTAGCAAGTATTATTCACATCCTCAATGGATAATAAAAAAATGGATTAAAAAGTATGGATTCAAAAAAACAATTTCCCTGTGTAAATTTAATAATAGAGCACCTGATTTAAAAATAAGGCGTAATAGATTAAAATATTCGCAAACAGAATTTATATCTGCTTTTAAAAGAGAAGGAATAAAAATTAGTAAAGAAGAAATTAAGGATTCATATGTTATTAATAATTATAGTGATATCAAAAGTTTACCTTTATATAATGAAGGTGGTTTCTTTATTCAGGGTAATGCTGCTACATTGACTGGACATATGTTAAATCCCTTACCAGGTATGCGAATACTTGATATGACTGCTGGGCCGGGTGGTAAAACAACTCATATGGCCGAATTGATGGAAAACCAGGGTGAAATTATTGCCCTTGATATATATGATCATAAAATAAATTTGATTGAAAAAAATTGTAACAAACTGGGTATAGATATTGTGCAAACCATAAAAAAAGATGCCCAAAATTACAAAACTGATAAATTATTTGATAAGATATTAGTGGATGCTCCCTGTTCAGGGCTGGGGATACTAGCTCAGAAACCGGAATTAAAATGGAGAATTAGTCCTTCAGATATTGATGGTTTAAGCAAGTTACAGTATAATTTAATCGAAAAAGCATTAATGTTGCTAAAACCTGGTGGCGAATTACTTTACAGTACGTGTACATTAACTGATAAAGAAAATATAGAGGTTGTCAAAAAAATTATGAATAAGTACAGTAATGATCTAAAAATATTATCACCGGTGAATCAATTACTGAGATTAAATATTAAGGATTTAGTTCCTAATTGTGATAGAAATTATCTTGAATTATTTCCACCAATGAGTGGAACAGAAGGTTTTTTCATGGTCAAATTCAGGAAAAACAAAGGGGTTTAGAAACATAATGAGTAAAAAACAGGATTTAAAGTCATTAACCCGGAAAGACTTAATAAGCTGGTTTAAAGAAAATAATATACAAAGGTTTAGGGCAGAACAAACTTTTAACTGGATATATAAAAATTATATATCTGATTTCCAGGAGATGGCTAATTTACCCCAGAAATTAAGAACACGATTAAAAACGATTAGTTATATAACTGACTTATCTTTAAAAGACAGGTTAAAGGCTGATGATGGTACTATAAAATACCTATGGGAACTTATAGATGGTTATACTATAGAGAGTGTTTTTATACCATATCCCAGTGGCAAAAGATATAGTGTATGTATATCAACACAGGTTGGTTGTGCAATGGGTTGTAAATTTTGTGCTACAGGGATGATGGGTTTAGATAGAAGTCTTAAAGCAGGAGAAATAGTAGATCAGGTATTAAAGATGGAGAAAGATGTAGAAAAAAATATTTCAAATGTAGTATTTATGGGAATGGGAGAACCTCTGGATAATATTGATAATCTTATTTCTGCTATAAAAATACTAAATAGTGATCAGGGAATGAATATAGGAGCTAGAAAGATGACAGTTTCTACAGCCGGGGTAGTACCGGGAATAAAGAGATTGGCTAATTGGGAGAAGCAAATTGGTCTGGCAATTTCTCTTAATGCTTCAAATGATAAATTACGAAATAAAATAATGCCTATTAATAAAAAATATCCCCTTAAAGTTCTCCTTGAAGCTGTAAAAAATTATATTAACAAAAAAAATAGACGTGTAACTTTTGAATATGTGCTTATTAAAGATATTAATGATTCAGAAAAATATGCCAGACAGCTGGGAAATCTTCTTGCAAATATATTATGCCATGTCAATTTAATACCAGTTAACCCTGTACCAGATTTAAATATTGAGCGTCCTTCACAGCATATTACTGAAAAGTTTAAAAAAACGCTTTCAGATTCAGGTGTAAATGTTACTGTAAGGAAAGAAAGGGGTTCTACAATTCAAGCTGCCTGTGGTCAACTTCGTTATATTGAGGATAAAAGGGGGAATTAGATGAATTCTTCCGTTTATTATAATAAAGGTAAAAAAAGAGAAAAAAATGAAGATGATTATTTACTGGCTATAAAAGATGATATAAAAATTATTGCTGTAGCAGATGGTATGGGGGGACATAAGGCTGGAGAGGTAGCCAGTAGAATTGTTATTGAGAATGTAAAGAATTATGATTTTGAGAAAAATAAAGAAAATATAGCAAATGAAATTAATGAGGTAATTAATAATGCCAGTAAAAAATTAATTGAAATGGGTAATAATAATAAAGAGTATAATAACATGGGAACTACTTTATCAGTAGGATTAATATTTAAAAACAAGTTATTTATAGGCCATGTTGGTGATAGTAGAATTTATTTATTTCGGAATAATAAACTTAATTTATTAACAACAGATCATTCACTGGTAAACAAATTACTGGAAGACAAAAAAATAAATGCAGAACAGGCATTTAAACATCCCCAAAAACATATTTTAATTCAAGCTCTCGGCCTTAATAAGGAACTTCAGATTGAAAATAGAGAAATTGAACTTATGTCTGAAGATCTATTATTATTTTGTTCAGATGGTTTAACAGATATGGTAAAAGATGAAGAAATAGAATGTTTTTTAGACAATAATTATGGAGTTGAAAGTATTGAGAAACTTAGCCAAAAACTGGGAAAAAAGGCACTTGCTAATGGAGGAAATGATAATATTACATTAATAGTGGTGAAATTATAATAAATTCTGAGGTGAACTTATGCTGGGTAAAGTGCTGAATGAAAGATACAAAATAATAAAAAAACTGGGAAAAGGTGGAATGGCACTGGTATTTGAAGCACAGGATCTCCTTCTTGATAGGCAGGTTGCTATTAAGATGTTGAGGCCTGAATATGTTACTGATAAAGATTTTACAAAAAAATTCCGTCATGAAGCTAAAGCAGTAGCCAGAATTTCACATCCCAATGTAGTTAGTATATATGATATTGCCAGAGATAATAATTATCATTATCTGGTCATAGAAAATATTGAAGGATCGAATTTAAAATATATAATTAATGATAGAGGAAAACTTACTATAACAGAATCTCTGGATATTGCAAACCAAATATGTTCAGCTCTTATTGTAGCTCATAAGAATAATATTGTGCACTGTGATATAAAACCACATAATATCCTTATAGATGACAATAAACAGGTGAAAGTTACTGATTTTGGTATAGCTAGAGCTGCTACATCTACTACCATTACTTCTACAGATACTATTATGGGTAGTGCTCATTATTTTTCACCGGAGCAGGCAAAAGGTGGAGATATAAAGACTTATTCAGATTTATATTCAGTAGGAGTAGTTTTATATGAGATGTTAACAGGGAGGGTTCCCTTTAGGGGAGATAGTCCAATTTCTGTAGCCCTTAAGCATATTCAGGAAAAGCCTGATAAACCAAGTACACTTAACTCAAAAATACCAGAAAATATTGATGATATAGTAATGAAAGCCTTGGCCAAAGAGCCAGAAGAAAGATTTAAAAATGCAACTGAAATGCGTAAACAACTTACTATAATTTTAAAAAGTTTAAATAATAATAAACAGGATGATAAAAAGGTAATTGTTTCTAATAAAGATGATACAAAAATTATTAAGAGATCGGAGATTGTTAGAAGGAAAGAGAGAAATAAAAAAGATAAGAAAAGAGAAAAAAAAGATGATAAAGAGAAAGTTAAAACAAAAAATAATAATAATAATAAGTGGCTAAAAAGAATTGGGATTATAGCAATTTTGATAACTTTATTAATTTTTGGCGGAGTATATATTTATAATAATTATACAGATGTACCAATTGTAGCAGTTCCAGATCTTGTGGGTATGGAAATTGAGGAAGCTTCATCTGTAGTGTCACAGGTTGGACTTGAAATAGAAGAGCAGAATGAAGGTGTATATAATTCTAAATTTGCAGAGGGTAAAATTATATCGCAATTTCCTGCTGCTGGTGAAAGAGTTAGGCAGACAAGAGACATTGTAGTAACTGTAAGTAAAGGTCCACGTGTTATTACTGTTCCAGATTTAAATAATAAGAAATTGAGGCAAGTAAAAGTAATTCTCAGTAATAAAAATTTAGAACTGGGAGATATAAAATACAAATATAATGATAATATTGCCGAAAATTATATTTTTTCCCAGAAACCTGAAAAAGGTGAAGAGATAAATGTAGAAACTAAAATTGATCTTATAGTTAGCAAAGGTCCTATGCCTGAAATGGTAGAGGTTCCTAATATTATTGGTCTTGAAAAAAATAAAGCTATACAAAAAATAATTATTAATGATTTGAAAGTAGGAAATATTAATGAAAAAATGACTTTAAGATTTAAAGACGGTCAGGTTGCCGGGCAACAGTATGAAACGGGGAAAAGTGTACCCAAGAATGACAAGATTGATTTAACAGTTAGTAAAGGCTTAATAAATAAAGAGAATGCCGAAGTCCATACAAGTACTATAGGAATAGAAGTTCTTGGTTTCAAAGAACAACAGATAACCATTGTTGTTACAGATAATAATGGGGAGGATACTGTATATAATCAGGCCCATAAACCCGGTGATTATGTAAGACAGACGATTAATAGTGTTGGTCCTACAGTTTTTAAAGTATATATAGATGGAGAACTGGTTAAGAAACAGACTATAGATTAAAAAGGGGATTATATGAAAGCAATTATTACAAAAACTCTGGGCGGCTTTTTCTTTGTTGCTGATAAGAAACAGAAAATATATAAAACACACATTAGAGGCAGAATACAGAAAACAGTTTATCCTGGTGACAGGGTGGAATTCAGCCCAGAAAAAATGTTGATTGAAAAAGTCTTACCCCGTAAAAAGTTATTAAAAAGACCTAAAGTAGCAAATGTAAATCAGATTTTAATTGTTCAGGCCTATAAAGAACCTGAATTTGATATTAGATTACTTGATAGATTTTTGATTTTAGCTGAGGCTGCAAATTTAAAACCGGTTATAATAATAAATAAGATTGATTTAGCTGGTCAAGAAAATCTTGAAAAAGATTTTAGTTATTATAACAATATTGGTTATGATCTATGTTTTGTTAGTGTTGAGGATAATTGGGGGATTAAAGATTTAGAAAATTGTTTGCATAATAAAATAAATGTTATGGCCGGTCCTTCCGGAACCGGTAAATCATCAATAATAAATAAACTTATTCCTGATGCTAATTTACCTATAGGAAAATTAAGTAAAAAATTAAAGAGGGGTGTACATACAACCAGGCATGTAGAATTGTTATCTTTACCTACTGGGGGATGGATAGCTGATACTCCGGGTTTTACATCTTTAAATATAGATCATATAGACCCCAGAAATTTAAGGTGTTATTTCCCTGAATTCATAAAATATACTCCAAAATGTAAATTTAATACCTGCAGTCACATTCATGAACCCCAATGTGCAGTAAAAGAAGCAGTTAATAATGGTGAGATTTCATCTAGACGTTATAGATCATATAAATTGTTTTATGAAGAGTTAAATAAATAAGGAGTTGTTAGTATGACAAAGTTTGCACCTTCTATTTTAAGTGCTGATTTTAGTGATTTGGAGAAAGAAATAAAAAAAATTAATAAAGCTGATTTTATTCATCTGGATGTTATGGACGGTCATTTTGTACCTAATATAACTTTTGGCCCAGGTTTAATTAAGGCAATTCGTCCCTATTCATCACTTACATTTGACACACATTTAATGATTGAAAGTCCAGAAAAGTTTATTGATGAATTTGCGGATGCTGGTAGTGATATAATTACTGTTCATCAGGAAGCTACTAACCATTTGGATAGAGTTATTAACTACATTAAGGATAAGGGTTGTAAAGTGGGGGTATCTCTTAATCCTGCTACTTCACTTAAAGAACTTGAATATGTTTTAAAAGATATAGATATGGTTTTAATAATGTCAGTAAACCCTGGCTTTGGTGGTCAGAAATTTATTCCTCAGATGCTAGAAAAAATACGCAAATTAAAGGAAATGATAAATGAAAATAGACTGGATGTAGATATAGAAGTGGATGGAGGTATAAAACTATCCAATGTAAGAGGTATTATTGAGGCCGGAGCTGATATAATTGTAGCTGGTTCTGCTATATTTAAAAAAGGAGATCCTGCAAAGGCCCTAAGAGAAATTAAACAGGAATCTATAGTACCTGAAAAGGATGTTTAATCAATCATGGGAAAAACAGCAGTTATTGCTCTTAATGGTCAATTAGAGAAGAAAGAAGATGATTATAAAAATATTTTAAATCAGGGAAATTTTTTCATTGCTGCTGATGGTGGCTCTAAAATATTTTCCAAACTTGGATATATACCAGATATTATTATTGGTGATTTGGATTCATTATCAGTTGAAGATATTAATTACTTTAAGCAGCAAGAAACAAAATTTATTAATTTTCCTGTTGAAAAAGATGAAACAGATGCTGAACTGGCATTATTGTATTGTAGTGAAAATAATATTAACAGTATTATATTCACAAATACCCTGGGTGGACGTTTAGACCATCAGCTTGCAAATATCTTTTTGCTTGAATATGCTTTGCAATTGGGATTAAATGCTGTTATAAAAGAACCAGGCTTGGAATTAGGTATAATTAAAAAAGAAAAAAAATTTATAAATTATCAAGGAAAGACACTATCAATTTTGCCTTTAAGTAAAAAAGTGGTAAATGTAAAAAATATAGGTTTTAAATATTCTCTTACAGGAGAAAATTTACTGCGTTATAAAACGCGGGGCATAAGTAATATTATTAAAAATAAGAAAGCAAGAATATCTCTGGATAAAGGTAAGCTAATCTATATACTGGAAACAGAATAAAGAATAAATTTACTTCTCTCTAAATAATAATTAATAAAACACAAATGGGGAGGGGTTTTTTTGTCTTTAAAAATGGGGGATTTAGTAATTAGAAGAGATGAACCGGGTAAAATGATATTCGAAGTAACTGAATTTGATGGTCAAAAAGTAATTTTGCAGGGTTACAGCCTACCGATAATTACTATTTCAGAAGAAAAAAACCTAATTAAGCTAAACAATAAAAGATCAAACGGTAATTGTATAAAAAGAATTAAGTAAAGATTACATAAGATGGGGTTTATTTAAAAAAATAAACCCCTTATAAAAATTATATAAAATTTAATAAGCCCTTTTTACCCTACCAGATTTAAGACACTGGGTACATACTTTAATGGTTTTAGGTGATCCATCTACAATTGCTTTAACCTTTTTTAAATTAGGCCTCTGCGTATTTTTGGATACATTTGTTACATTTCTTCCAACTCCACCTTTTTTCTTGGCTTTACCTCTTCTACGTACACGATTACCTGTATTGCTTCCTTTTCCACATATTTCACATACTCTAGACAATGGTTACACCTCCTTTATCCATACCTGACTAATATTTTATCATAAAGAACAGTATATTGGCAAGTCGATTATTTGAAGGGGAAAAATATATAAATAAAGAAGAATTATTTTTTTAGTAGTAGTACTAAAAATAAAGGACATGTTATTTAATTAATTGAACGGTGGCTTAAACCTACTGCAATTTCATTTAAATTTAACATACCTACACTGAAGAAAACAGCTACTACAATATGTTCTTTATTACGAGCAAGTCCTATTTTACCACCAACACTTAAACCACTAGAACGGGAAAGAACCTGAGAAATTGCATCGTGGGCTGCACCAGCCACTGCTCCCTGGTGGGCATGTGTTTCTTCAATGAGATTTTCCCTGCGTGCTGCTATAACTGCATTTTCAATAATATCCTTTATTGATTTATCAAATTTACCTCCAAAATCAACTGCAGCTGCAGAAATATTTTTTTCTTTTAATTTATTCTTCAATTCTTTTTCTTCTTCTCTAGTAGATATTGCCAATTTTAAAGCAGCCTTTGCAGTTTTAACACTATTTTTTGTCATAAATAACCCCTTCCAATTTAATTTTTACTTTGTTAAATTAAGTATATTTATTTTATAATTGAATGTCAATATTAAGCATTTGAAATATTAAAATATTTAAGGGGTAATATCTAAATTCGGTAATACCTGATTAATGAATATAGAAACTAATTTAGGATCAAATTCTATACCTGATTTGCTTTTTAATTCTTCAATTGCTTCCTGTTTTGTAATTTTTTCTTTGTAAACCTGATTGTGAAGCATAACATCAAAGGCATCGGCTATTCTTATTATGCGTGCACAAAGTGGTATATTTTCTTTCTTAATACCATTAGGATAACCACTTCCATCCCAGTTTTCATGATGATTAAGAATAATATCTGATATATTACTATATCTTTCAGTAATATCAGTAATCCGGCAACCTATCTCAGGGTGAGTTTTTATTTTTTTCCATTCTTTTATGCTCAGTTCAGCATTTTTATTTAAAATTTTATCATTTATAGCAAGCATACCAATATCGTGTAAATATGCTGCCCTATCCAGAAGTGCAAGTCTTTTTTTATTTAAGTTCATTTTTTTACCTATTAAATGAGATATTTTTTTAACCTGTTTTATATGTGTAAATTTTTCATAATTTTTATTTTTAAGATTTTTTAACATAGCTGCAATCATTTTATTTTTATTTTTCTGTCCCTGATTAATTTTATCAGTATACATATGATTATCTGCTTTTTCAATAATTTTTTCATTATCATCATATTTATTGCTTTTGGTAGCTACACCCAGGGCAATAGAGATTGGTATATCCAGTTTAGATTGATTGAAATTATTTTGCTGACAGTGTTTTTTAATTCTATTTAAAATTTCCAGGGCCTGATTTTTAGTAGTTCTAGGCAAAACAATTAAAAATTCGTCTCCTCCCCAGCGCCCGATTATATCTTCATGTCTGGTCGAATCTTTTAAAATTTTAGCCATACTTTTTATTAATTTATCTCCCTTTTGATGTCCAAAAGTATCATTGATTAATTTCAATCCATTAATATCACCCATAATAATACTCAATGGTATTTGTCTTTCACTATCAAGTCGTTTTAATTCTTCTTCAATATATTCTCGATTATAAAGACCTGTAAGCCGATCATGAAAACTGATATATTTTATTTTTTCTTCCGACTGCAGTCTTCTTAAGGAAGAGGCTATATGAGATATTAAAAGTTGAGTAATTTCTTTTTGTTTATCATTTAGTTCATTATAACCATTGATAAAACATTCAAAAACTCCAATATCATCAATTGGAAAAGAAAATTTGGAAATACTTAAATGATCTATTTTTGATTTTAACTTTAGATATTTACAGGAAGAAGAAGTAGCTACTGCTTTTAATTTATTATGCTTATAAATCTTAAGAACACAAAAATTAAAAGCAAGAATATTTTTGGCAGCATCAACGGATAATTGATATATTTCCTGAGTAGAATTTAGTTGTTTCATTTTTATTGCAACCTTATGTAATTCAGTGATTTTATTTTTATTTTCCTCTAATTGTTTTTCTTTTTTTCTTAATTGATGGGTTTTTATTTGGACCTGTCTTTTTATGAAAGAAAATATTACAACCGATAAAAAGAAGGTAATATATATCAAGAGCATTCCTAATTTAAGGGAAAAAGGCATTTCTTCTGCTTTATTTATAGTTACCCATTTTTCGCAATTTTGATAATAAAAGGAATTTTCGTCTTTTTTTAACCGGGATATATATTGATCAATAGTATTTAACATATTGAGATTATTGTCTTCAGGTGTAGCAACTGTTAAACCTATAGGATTAATAACAACAGGACATTTATTTACATTATATTCTCTTCCTTTTGTGATACCATAAAGTCGGGGTATTAATCCGGCATTAATATCTTTTTTTTCAATAGCTGTTAAAATTTTGGTATAATTGTTAAATTCCTGAAATTCACATTCTACATCAAATTTATGTATAATTTTTTTTAAACCCACATTTCCTATATAATAAATATCATTTTTAAGAACTCCAATAACTTTATTATTTAAATCAAGTATGGAAAGGATATTGTTACCTTTCTGAGTATATATTTGTCCCCATGTAGTAATAAAGTTGTTCTGGGGATAATCATATATTTTATCTCTTTCTTCAGTGTGGGCAATTCCCAGCATCATATCAAGTTCATTATTTTTTAATTTTTCTAATCC
>CAYRVO010000020.1:0-10496 GCA_964427565.1 uncultured Halanaerobiales bacterium
TCACATAAACTATTATCGAAAACATCCAGTAAAAAATTTTTCATTAAATTTAAAACGAAAATTAATATATTTGATTAATATTTCTCTTGCCAGACCACTTAATGAAATTATTAAAACTCTGGTTCTGGGGGAAAGGGATAATATACCGGCTATCTGGAAAGATAGCTTTGCTAAAGCAGGAGCCAGTCATTTACTGGCTATTTCAGGATTACATGTAGGATTTATTATGATAATTTTTTTATTCATCTTTAAATTCTTACATATTCCGGATATTATTATAAGTATTTTGTGTACTGGTTTTATGATATTATATATATTTATAACTGGAATGAGGGCTTCTGTTTTCAGGGCCGGATTATTAGCAACATTTTTTCTTTGGGCTCCAATTTTTAACAGGAGAGGAGATTTATTTAATATTAGTGGATTAACGATGATTATCAATTTATTAGTTAATCCCTATATACTTTTTACTCCTGGATTCCAGCTTACCTATCTTGTTTTATTTATGATAATTTTTTGGGCAGGTCTTATTGAAAAAAATATTAATAAGCTAATTGCAGTTTCAGCTGCTGCACAGCTGGGATCTATACCTATAACTGCTTATTATTTTAATTTAATAACACCAATAGGAATATTAACAAATATTTGGGCAATACCAGCAGTAGCAGTAATAGTTTTAATTGCTATTATTGGTTTATCACTGGGTTTGATAAATCCTGTTTATTCTCTAGTTAGTGGTACTTTATTAACTTATTTATTACAGTTACTTAAAAAAGGTATTTTTAAAATGGCTTCACTGCCAGGTGGGCACCTGGAAGTGGCTGCTCCTTCTACATTATTATTAATAATCTCTTACCTGTTTTTATTTGCGTTACCGTTAATAATTATCAGGAATAAATTGCCTTTAAAAAGATGGAAACAAAAATGCGAGATTTTATTAATTTCTGTAATAACTGTTATTTCAATATTGTTTTATGTATTTATACCCATATTTAATGATAATCTGCGGATAATATTTTTTTCCGTAGGCCAGGGAGATAGTATATTTCTTAAAATACCGAAAAGGAAATATATGCTGGTAGATGGTGGGGATAAAGATGCTGCTAATTATATATTACCATATTTAAAAACAGAAGGAATAAAAACACTTGATATTATTTTTATAACCCATTTTGATTCTGATCATGCTGGTGGTATCCCTGCTATTATTAAACAGAGAGATGTAAAATTGCTTATTTTGCCGGAAAAAATTCCTTTAGCCAGTGAAAACAAACTACTGATAAAAATCATGAAACTGGCAAAAGAAAAAAATATTGATGTAAAATTTGCTAACTGTGGTGATTTCATTAAATATAATCGTTTTAATTTACAGGTATTAAATCCCTTTTTGAACTCTAGATTTGCAGATAACAATAATAATTCTCTCGTTATGAAGGCTACTTTTGGTGAATTCAGTACTCTTTTAACAGCTGATCTTGAATATGAAGGTGAATTATTATTGCTGAGGAAAAAATATAATTTAAAGAGCATGATACTTAAACTGGGCCATCATGGTAGTAGTAGTTCGTCATCAAATCTATTTCTGCGTAATGTTGATCCTTTAATAGCTATTATTTCAGTAGGTAAAAATAATTATGGTCATCCTTCTCCAGAGGTTATCAAAAGAGTAAAAGAAATGGGAATAGATATATATAGGACAGATAAAGATGGGGCAATTACTATACAAACAAATGGAAAAGTATATCTAATGAAGAGTTTTTTAAATTAAAAAAACTATAGAAATTAAAATGTGTGGGTAGTATAGAAACCACCCACACATTTTTTGTTCGCCTATTTAAATTATTATTATAGTATTATAATATTATTCCGACTTTTTAATAATTCTGCTGTTCGGTATCCAGAGGTGCCTGGTTACCTACAATATTTTGAGTAGCTGAGGGATCCTGAGCGATAACATCCTCTGCTAGTCTTACCATTTTTTTAGTCATATTACCTCCAACATAACCATTTTGACGGGAAGTAAGTTGACCTTTATCAATCTGGTCATAATTTTGAATACCTAATTCATTTGCTATTTCCATTTTCATTTTATCCAGAGCCTGGCTGGCTAAAGGATTTACAGGATTATTAGTATTTCTAGCCATTAAATTCACCTCCTTCGTTAATATATTTTGTGCAATTTACATTTTGATATGCTAGCATATATTGGGATGGAAAATTTTTGCTTAAAAAGCGGGGTATTTAAACCCCGCTTGCATCTATATAATCTACTTATCAGGTCCTATCTTGTATCTTTTCCTCAGCCATTTCAACCATTTTTTTTACCATATTACCACCTATTTTTCCTACTTCACGTGTGGTCATATTTCCCCAATCAACTTTTTTTATTTTATTCATTAATCCTAATTCATCTGCTACTTCGTACTTGAATTTATTCAAAGCATCTCTGGCTGCAGGATTCAGCAATTTTTTCTTATTGCTCAAATTTTCACCTCCTGATAAGTAGCTATTTTTATAATTTGCAGTAGGGGAAATTTTTATGTTACTATATTTATGGAAGATCCTAAAATTAAATTTTACAAAAAAATAAAATAGAAAAGGTGAATAAAAATTGAAAACAGGTCAAAAAATATTACAAAAGAGATTTGAAGATTTAAAACCTGTATATTTAATATATGGAGAAGATAATTATTTAATTGATAATTTTATAGAAAAATTTACAGATAATTTTTCTGATAAGGAAGACTTAGATTTAATATATCTAGATGATTCAGAGGATGACTTTTTGGAGAAGTTAAATAGATCAATAACTACCGTTTCCCTGCTGGCAAATAAAAAAATTGTTATTAGCAATTGTCAGGAATATTTCCGATCTGCAAAAAATGATGATAGTAAAATAAGAGAGATTTATAAAAAATTAAATGATGAAGTAATCCTGTTAATAGCAGTAAAGGGAAAAATAAGTAAAAAACTAGCAGTAGTAAAAGATCTAAAGAAAATTGGAGAAGTAGTTCACTTTCAACCACCTAAATATAAACAACTGGATAAGTGGATAAAGGATAAATTTAAGAAACAGGGGAAAATAGTAGATAAAAAAATTGTAAAGCTGTTAGAACATCTTTTTAATAACCAGCTTCAGAGATTAGATAGTGAAATAGAAAAAATATGTGTATATAACATTGATAAGAAAAAGTTAAGCTATAATGATGTTAAAGATATTATTAGCAGGGACAGAATGTTAGCTGATAATGTTATATTTTCATTTATTGATGCTTTATGTATGCGCAAGAAGAAAAAGGCCCTTGTTTTACTTAAAGAAATGCTGGCGAATGGTGAATCTGCTTTAAGAATATTGGGTAATATAAGGTGGCAGATACAACTTTTAATTCAGGTCAAGGAATTAAAAGAAAAGGGAAATAATGTAAAAAAGATTGCAAAGATTTTAAAACAACACCCTTATCCTGTGGGTAAGGCTTATAAAAAATGTGCTAATTTTAAAGATGAAGAACTTGAAATTATTATGGAAAGGTTATTACAAACCAATGTTGATATAGTCTATGGTAATTATAGTTCTCCAGAATTATCTATGGAGATGATGATTAATGATGTATTATAAGTATACATTAAAAAAGGCTTATTCCTTTGAGAATAAGCCGCAGTTTTTATTTAATTTCATTTAACATTTTTGCAAATTGAGATTTTTTGCGATTTGCTTTGTTTTTATGAATAAGACCCCTATCGGCGGTTTTATCAATAATTCTTTTGGTTTCTTTTAATTGTTCTTCGGCTTCTTCTATGTTTCCTTCATCTATTACTTCCTTGAAATCACGAATAGCATTTTTATATTTTTCTTTCCATTGTTTGTTTATTTTAGTCTTTTTTTCTGTTACTTTTACTCTCTTTTTGGCAGATTTAATAATTGGCATCTTTTCACCCCCTCTAAATAGTTACAGCAATTTAAATTTTAACATGAGTCATTATAAAATGCAAGTACCAGTAACAATTTTTCTGAATAAGGACATGTAAATAATAATTAAACACACATATTAATAACTTGTAATCTTCATCTAAAAATACTTTGTATATATTTAATAGTTATAGGTTAATATAATATTGAAATTCAGCTTTCATATCTAAAATCTAAAAGTATAGGTAAGGAGGTAGAGCAAATGAGAAACTGGATAGGTGCCTTAGTGCGCTTTATTGTATCAGCTCTTGTTTTACTTGCAGTTGGATTTTTTGTACCAGGTTTTAGTATGGTAGGATTTATTAATGCTCTTATTGCTGCTGCTGTTATAGCTCTTCTGGGATTTATAGTCGAGAGTATAATGGGTGAAAATATATCACCACAGAATAGAGGTATAGTAGGATTTTTAGCTTCAGCAATAGTAATATATGCAACCCAGTATATAGTTCCCGGTTTAAATGTAACAATTCTGGGTGCACTAATAGCTGCTTTTCTAATTGGTTTAATTGATGCTTTTGTACCGACAGAATTAAGATGAAAAGGGGTTATATTCATATGGAAAAAAATGTTTATACAGATCTAGCTATAGAATCTCATGACCTGGCAGTACAGAGGACAGGAGGAGAAATTCAGGGTGTAGCTGTTGATGAGCATACATCAGAAAATGCAAAAATAACAAGAATTGAAGTACTCAATCAAAAGGGAGCAGAAGCAATTGGGAAACCTATTGGTACATATATAACAATAGAATCACAGGGTTTAAAGAGTCAAAACAGAATGGTACATGATGAATTAAGTAAAGCATTTGCTAATGAACTATCATTATTGATTAATTTTAAAAAATTAGCAAAAGAGCCTACGATTTTTGTAGTAGGACTGGGAAACTGGAATGCTACACCTGATGCACTTGGTCCTCAGGTATTAAATAATTTAATGGTTACCAGACATCTATTTCGGGAAGCACCCCCGGAATTAAGAGAAGGTATGCGGGCTGTCTGTGCTCTATCCCCGGGAGTACTTGGTCTAACCGGTATTCAGACTGCAGAAATTATTAAAGGGGTAGTTCAACAGGTAAAACCCGATTTAATACTTGCTATTGATGCACTTGCCGCCCGGGGTACAGAGAGGCTTGCTAAAACAATTCAATTAAGTAATACTGGGATATCTCCGGGCTCAGGGATAGGTAAAAACAGGGCTGGAATAAATTATCAAACCATGAATATCCCTGTAATAGCAATAGGTGTACCTACGGTTATTTTTGCAACTACTATAGTTAACGATGCTCTGGATAAAATGCTGGCTGGAGATGTATTTTCCAATATGGAAAAAGAAAGATTCAGAAATATAGGTGAAAGTGAGAAGCAAAGAGCAGTTCATGAGGTGTTGAGTCCCCATCTGGGAAATCTAATAGTATCTCCTAAAGGTATTGATGAATTAATAAAAGATGTAGGCAGAATAATTGCCGGAGGTATAAATGTTTCTGTTCATCCTGATATAAATCATGAAAATTTATCACTATATTTATAAAAGAGGCCTTATGGTCTCTTTTTCTATATAAGAGTATGTTCTTAAATAACCTGGATTGTCATATATATAATTCAGGGGGGAGCTTGTATGCAAAATAGATTTAATTGGTTTTCCTTCATTATATATATATTAATTATTATAGCTGTTTTAGCCGGGTTGAATATTAATAAAAACAAAGCCATACCTGTCTGGTCAGAACAGGATAGAGATTATTATAATAGAGATATTACCCTAATAGGCAAAATAAAAAATAAATTATCTCCATCTAATTTAATGTACGAGTTATGCAGAATCAGACCTAGAGTACCTATTACATATTTAAAAAGGGAAATTCCCCTTTTGGGTTATTATACACCGGAAGAATTAAAAAAACAGGAACAAAAATTATATGTACCACAGGCTGAAACAAAAGAATCAGAAAACAGAGTAATTAAATTAGAATTTGATATGCGTGAATCTCGACAAACTGAAGAAGTTAAAAAACCAGAAGAGAATAAAAGAATTAAAAGTAAGACTAAACAACCTATTGTTCTTGTCTATCATACACATACTTCCGAAACATATATTGATGATGCTCGTAATCAGGATAATAATGGTCATGTTCTGCCCGGTAATATAGGTAATGTAGCTAAAGTGGGAATGGAACTAGCTAATACCCTTTCGGCTAAATATAATTTTAAAGTTATTCACACAACAAAAGTTCATGATAAAAATTATGTGCGTTCATATTACAATTCCAGACAAACTGTGAAAAAAATTATCAATCAACATTCAGATATTGATATGGTTTTTGATATTCACCGTGATGGTATTAAAGATTATTCTGAACATGCTTATACCACTATGGTTGGAGGAAAAAAAATTGCTAAAGTAATGATTGTAGTAACAAATGGCCGTTTTGATTTTGCTCATCTAAATATTAAAGATCATCATAAAGAATGGCAGAGGAATCTACAGTATGCAAGAAAAATGGCAGCAAAAATGGAAGAGATGTATCCCGGTTTATTGAAGAGAATTGAGATTAGAGATACAACCTATAATCAGGATTTACACCCCCATTCTTTACTACTGGAAATAGGTGATTATCATAATACAACCCGGGAAGCAATACGTTCTGCTCACCTGGTTGCTGATGTAATAGCTGCTCTGTCTAGTCCTTGATAATTATATACAGTAATGTTATAATTATGTGCAGAATTCCCAGCAATTGAGGTGTAAAATTAGTGGAAAATGATTATATAAGAAATTTTTGTATTATTGCCCATATAGATCACGGTAAATCAACACTTGCTGATCGTATTCTGGAATATACCAATACAATTAGTGGACGCAAGATGAAGGAACAGATATTAGATAATATGGACCTGGAGCGCGAAAGAGGAATTACGATTAAAGCCCAGGCAGTTCGGATTAATTATAATAATTATGAATTAAATTTAATTGATACTCCCGGACATGTTGATTTTTCCTATGAAGTGTCAAGGAGCCTTGCCGCATGTGAAGGGGCACTGCTTGTTATTGATGCTGCCCAGGGAGTTGAGGCTCAGACTGTTGCAAATATTTATCTGGCTCTTGAAAATGATCTGGAAATAATTCCTGTTATAAATAAAATAGATTTACCTGGAGCTAATCCTGATATGGTCAGGGAGCAATTGGTTGATCTTGGAATTGATCCTGATGAAGCTGTTTTGACCAGCGCTAAAGAAGGTACTGGGATTAAAAAGGTACTGGAAACTATTATAAAGAAAATTCCGGCGCCCGAAAATACCTCCGATAAGCCATTAAGAGCCCTGGTTTTTGATACTATGTATGATGAATACAGAGGAGTTATTGCTTATGTAAGGATTGTTGATGGTATGGTAGAACCGGAGCAGAAGGTCAAATTAATGGCAAATAATAATGTTTATGAAGTAGATGAAGTAGGTGTATTTAATCCGGAAATGAGCAGTGTAGATAGACTAAAAACGGGGGAAGTTGGTTATGTGATAGCCGGCGTAAAAAACGTTAAGAACTGCCGTGTAGGCGACACAATAACACTGTCTGATCACCCGGCTCATGAACCTTTGCCTGGATATAAAAAAGTAAAGCCAATGGTTTTTAGCGGTCTTTATCCTACTGATAATGCAGATTATGAATTATTAAAAGAAGCTCTGGAAAAATTACAGTTAAATGATGCTTCTTTTACATTTGAACCGGAAACTTCTGAGGCCCTTGGTTTTGGTTTTAGAGCTGGTTTTTTGGGCCTTCTGCATATGGAAATAATTCAGGAAAGGCTGGAGAGGGAATACGGACTTGAATTAGTAATTACTGCTCCCAGTGTTGTTTACAGAATAGTTACGGAAGATGGTGAAGAATTGGAGATTGAAAACCCAGCCCGTTTTCCTGAGGAAAATGAAATTGAAGAAATAAAAGAGCCCTATGTAAAAGCAACTATTCAGTTACCGGAAGAATTTATTGGACAGGTTATGAAGCTATGTGAGGAGCACCGTGGAGAATTTCTCGATATGCAATATCTAAATGAAGACAGGGTTTCACTTATATATGAGATACCACTTAGTGATATAATTACTGATTTTTTTAATTTATTGAAATCAAAAAGCCGTGGCTATGCCACACTTAATTATGAATTGATAGGTTATCGTCCTTCAAAACTGGTTAAACTGGATATACTGGTTAATAAAGAACCTGTAGATGCTTTATCTATTATAGTACACAGTGAAGATGCTGAAGCAAAAGGACGTTCTCTGGCCCGCAAACTAAAAAAGATTATCCCCCGCCAGATGTTTAAAGTCCCTATTCAGGCGGCAATAGGTAACAATATAATTACACGTATGAATATTCCTGCAAAAAAGAAAGATGTACTTCAAAAATGCTATGGAGGAGATGTTTCAAGAAAACGTAAACTACTGGAAAAACAGAAACAGGGCAAAAAAAGAATGAAACAGGTAGGTAGTGTAGATATTCCACAGGAGGCTTTTATGGCTGTATTGAAGAGGAATGATGATGAGTAAAATATACTTTGAATCACCATTTGCAATTTATATACATGTTCCATTTTGTCTGAAAAAATGCAGTTATTGTGATTTTTATTCAGACATTTACAATAAGGAAAAGAAAGTTAAATATATTGATACTTTAAAAAAAGAATTAAAATTTTATGCTTACAAAATAAAATATCGAAAAATACGGACTATATATTTCGGTGGTGGCACACCGGGGTTGCTTACCCCGGCTGAAACTGCCGAAATTTTAAAAAGTATACAGAATTATTTTTCTGTGGAAAAAGATATAGAAATAACACTGGAAGCCAATCCCTATTCTTTATCAGAAAATAAGATAAAGGGTTATTATCAGTGTGGTATTAACAGGCTTAGACTGGGAGTTCAATCATTTAATGACAAGGAACTTGAATTACTGGGTAGATTGCATAATAGCAAAGAAGCCCTGCAGGCAGTGAAAAAAACCGGGCAAGTATTTGACAATTTAAATATAGATTTAATTTTCGCTTTACCCGGTCAAAAATGTAAAGATTGGCTGTATACTCTAAATCAGGCAATAAAGCTGCTTCCCCACCATATTTCTACCTATAATCTGGAGATTCATGAAGATACACCACTGGGAAGAAAAATAGAGAATGGTGAATTAGAAAAGATAAGTGAGGAAATAGATGCTAGGATGTATAAATTGGCTGGTGAACATTTAGCAGAAGCTGGTTACAGACAGTATGAAATTTCAAGTTTTGCACAAACCGGATATGAAGCAGAACACAACAAAATATACTGGCAATTTGCTCCCTATCTTGGTCTGGGCCCAGCTGCTCATAGTTTTGATGGTGACAATAGATTTTATAATTATGCGGATATTGATAAATATATAAAAATGCTTTCAACCGGTGAGCTACCAATACAAAATTTAACTTCTTTGAAAGAAGAAGAATTAATGATGGAAATGGTTATTATGGGATTGAGGTTAACTACAGGTTTAAATAAAAAGAGCTTTGAAAATAGGTTTGCAATTTCTTTAAAAGATGTATATCGAGAAGAAATTGAGAAATTAGTACAGGCCGGATTACTTATTGATAATGAAGGAAGTGTATTTTTGAGTGACAAGGGATTATTGCTTGCTAATCAGGTCTTCATAGAATTTTTGCAGGATTAAATATAGCTGCTTATATTTGAATTTTTTATTACAATATTTTGCTTAAATGATTTGACAAAGAATTGCTAATGTGTTATTTTATTATTAGTTATTAGCACTCTGTATTAATGAGTGCTAAAAAGGGGTGAAAATGATGGTTGATAGTATTAATAGCAGGAAGAAAAAAATATTGAAGGCCATCATTCAGGAGCATATCCTAAAGGCCGAACCTATTGGTTCCCGAACACTTGCTAAAAAGTATGATCTGGGAGTTAGTTCTGCGACTATTAGAAATGAGATGGCTGATCTGGAGGATATGAATTATTTAGAACAGCCTCATACATCTGCGGGGCGCGTTCCTTCTGATAAGGGTTATCGTTATTATGTGGATGTACTTCTGGAGCATAAAGATTTTAAAGCAAAAGTACTTGAAAATTATTTTACCGATTTATATAGTGAAAGAAAAGGGATTCAGGATATTATTTCCGGTATGGTTGATATGCTTTCAAATCTAACAAAATATACTGTAATGATAAGTGAACCTAAGTTAAAGAAGAGTAAAATAAAGAAAGTTGAACTGATAAATATTGCTGGTGGTAAATTATTACTGGTTCTGATAACAGATACAGGATTAGTGCATAATAAGATTGTAAAAATCCAGCAGGATTTATCATCAAAACAAATTCGCTATTTGAATAATTTTTTTGTTGATAGGTTAGAAGGAAAAAAACTTACAGTCTTAAATAATAATTATTTAAAAGAAATAGAGATGGAGCTTATGAGGCGTATTAACATATCAAGGGAATTATTTAAAATGATTAATAATGAGTTGGAAGACTTTACTGATCCCGGTGATTTAAAAATA
>CAYRVO010000020.1:10506-12254 GCA_964427565.1 uncultured Halanaerobiales bacterium
TTATATTCTTGACCAGCCTGAATTCAGTGATCTTGAAACATTAAAGAAGGTAATGAACATTCTTGATCAGAAGAATATATTGAGACAGTTAATAGAAAGTTCAACTGAAAAGGGGCTTGAAGTAAGAATAGGGCAGGAAAATAAAGTAGAAGATATGAAAAATTGCAGTGTAGTATTTTCTACCTATTCAATAGCTGACCGTGCATATGGGAAAATAGGGGTTATTGGTCCTACCAGAATGCAATATACCCGTGTTATATCAACACTTGATTGTGTGTCAGATATATTGAGTAAAATAATATCAGAAGTAAGTGGGTGATAGTTATGGATGAGGAACTTAAAGGAGAAAAAGAAGAATTAGAAAAAGAGGGACAGACAAAAGAGAATAGTGAGGTTTTTGAAAAAGATAGTGATAAAACAGAAGAGCAAGAAAATGAACAAAAGAAAGATACTGTTGAACTGGAAGAAGAAGTAATTAAAGATATTATGGTAGAAAAAATTGATAATCTGGAAAGAAAACTAGAGGAGATAGAAAGTGAGAAGGATTCAGTTTATAAAAAAGCTCAGAGATTAAAGGCTGATTTTGTAAATTTTCGTAAAAGAACAGCCAGGGAAAAGATGGCAATAGGTATCAAAGCAAAAATAGAACTTTTATCTGAAATTCTACCTATAGTGGATAGTTTTGAAAGGGCATTAGATGTAAAAACAGAAGATCAAGAATTTAAAAAAGGTGTAGAGATGATTTATAAACAATTTGTTAATACATTAAAACAGGAAGGCCTGACAAAGATTGAGGCAAAAGGCGAAGAATTTGATCCTGAATATCATGAAGCGGTCTGTCAGGTTGAGGATTCTGATCTTGAATCAGGTATAATTGCAGAAGAAATAGAAAAAGGTTATAAATTTGAAGACAGAGTGGTGAGACCTGCAAAGGTTAAAGTTGCTAAATAAAAACTGTTTTATAAGGAGGAATTAATAATGGGAAAGATACTCGGAATTGACTTAGGTACTACTAATAGATGTATGGCAGTAATGGAAGGTGGAGAACCCACTATAATACTAAATAAAGAGGGAAATAGAACAACACCTTCGGTTGTTGCATATTCTAAAAAGGGAGAAAGAATTGTGGGTGAACATGCCAAAAGACAGTCAATAACAAATCCCGACCAGACTGTTACATCTATTAAAAGACATATGGGTTCAGATTACACAGTAAATCTCAATGATAAGGATAACACACCACAACAGATATCAGCAATGATTTTACAAAAATTAAAGAGAGATGCTGAAGAATACTTAGGTGAAGAAATAACGGAAGCTGTTATTACTGTACCGGCTTATTTTGAAGATAGCCAGAGACAGGCAACCAAGGATGCCGGTAAAATTGCCGGACTGGAAGTAAAGCGAATAATTAATGAACCGACTGCAGCTTCACTGGCTTATGGTCTTGAAGATGATGCAGAAGAAACTATTCTCGTATTTGATCTGGGTGGAGGTACATTTGATGTATCTATTCTTGAATTAGGTGATGGTGTATTTGAAGTTGTTTCTACCAGTGGTAATAACCATCTTGGTGGAGATGATTTTGATCAGAAAATAATTGAACATTTAGCTGATGAGTTTGAAAATAGAACTGGTATTGATTTAAGAAAAGATAAAATGGCACTGCAGAGATTAAAAGATGCAGCTGAAAAAGCTAAAATTGAACTTTCAAGTGTTAAACAAACTAATATTAATTTACCATTTAT
>CAYRVO010000021.1:0-11668 GCA_964427565.1 uncultured Halanaerobiales bacterium
ACTGATCCATTAGCCTGTTTTGCATATTTCCCTGTCTCCATTTTAAATGTTTTATTGGCCAGAGTCATATCCCATTTTCTTTCCATATAGTCACCCTCCTTAATTTATTCTCCATTAATAATATAACCTAAATAAAAATGTTAATTAATATTAATTATGTTATGTAAAGAAAGAGCGGTATTAACCGCTCTTATTCTGTCAATCAGTAATAATTTTATCCTCTCAAGCCTAATTTGCTTATTAAATTACGATATATTTCAATATCATTATTCTTTAAATAATTTAATAGTTTCTTTCTTTTTCCAACCATCTTTAAAAGACCTCTCCGTGAATGATAATCATTAGCATGCTCTTTTAGGTGTTCAGTCAATTGTTTGATTCTTGCTGTTAATAAAGCTATCTGTACTTCAGAAGAGCCAGTATCACCTTCTTCACGCTGATACTCTTCTATTATTTCCTGCTTTTTTTCTTTACTAAGCATAATTTCACCTCCCAAATTATTTTTAAACCATAAGCCAAGAAACCGCTGGAGTTACGAAATCCTAGCAAATGGATTAAATCTATCTTATTTATTGTAACATAAAAGATTATTTGTGTAAAGAATGTCACTATTTATTTGTTCTGCCAGTTCATCTCTATTATTAAACTTTCTTTCTTCTCTTATATAATTAACAAACTCTATTTTAAGTTGTGTATCATACAAATGTCCTTTAAAATCTATAATATGTGTCTCAAAACTGTAATTTTCACCTTGAAAAGTAGGCCTGAAACCAAGATTTGTTATTCCTTTAAACTTTTTATTATTATATATAACATATACAGCATATACACCATTAGGTGGTAAAACATAATCAGTACTTACACTTATGTTTGCTGTTGGGAAACCAATATTTCTACCCCGGCCATCACCTTCTATTACTTTACCTTCTATTTGAAAATAACGACCTAAATATTCAGTTGCCTTTTTGATATTGCCTTCTTTGATAAAATTTCTTATTTTTGTGCTTGATATTTTTTCATTATTGAGTTTTACAGCTTTCAGAACTGTTACTTCGAATCCATATTTATTGCCCAAATACGATAGTGAATTTACATGACCCATACCTTCATGACCAAATTTAAAATCTTCACCTACAATTATATGTTTCACATTTAATTTATTAATCATAATATCAAGAATAAATTCTTTAAAACCCATTTTCGAAAACTCTGTGGTAAATTTCTGTCTCAAAAAATAATCTATACCTATATCTGTCAATATACTGGCTTTTTGTTCATGATTAATAAGAGATTTTGGTGCTTCTCCTGGTTTTAGAACTTTTAATGGATGAGGTATAAAAGAAAATACACCACTTTTCATATTGTTATCTTCAGCTATATTTTTTGCTTCTTTAATTACCTCCTGATGCCCTCGATGTAATCCATCAAAACTTCCAATTGCTACTGTTAAAGAACCATCATTAAAATTATCAAAACCTTTATTATTTATTATATCCATTACTTCTCCCCCTATTAATCATATAAAGACACGTTCTGGTTTAAATATTAGTACATTATCTACAACATCAAACTTATTAATAGAAATAAATTCATCTTCTGGACTATAAACCATAATTAAATCTCCCTGTTCAATGTCTTCAATTCTATTATTAAAATCATTTTCCTGCAAAATATTTCCATTTACCGCTTTTTTAAGTGCTTCATTTTTTACATTAAAAGCAGGATAATCAAGATAAAAATCCAGTTCAGTAAGATTATTAAAAATATCATCATTTTTTTTATTTAATTCAGTAAAAGTTACTGCTTCTTCTATAGTAAAAGGACCTGATCTTGTTCTTATTAAAAATGATAAATAAGCACCAACCTTTAAATTTTCGCCAATATCCCTGGCCAATGCCCTTATATATGTTCCTTTACTACATTTAATCTTTAATCGTATTACGGGTAAATCTATTTTTGAAATATTAATAGAATAAATATTAATATTACGGGGACTTCTCTTTATACTCTTCCCTTCCCTGGCAAGTTTATAAAGTCTTTTACCTTTATGATGGAGGGCTGAATACATAGGGGGTATTTGTTTTAATTGACCCTTAAAACTATTGATGACTTGTTCTATTTCCCTGTATCTTAAATTTTTCCAATTATTATTTTCTTTTATTATTTCTCCTTCTTTATCTAATGTCCTGGTTGCTTTTCCCAGTATTATCTCAGCAATATATTCCTTTTTTATTTCATTAAGAAAGGGTATTACTTTTGTAGCTTTATTAATACAGATAGGTAAAACACCTGTAGCAAGTAAATCTAATGTACCAGTATGACCTGCCTTTTTAACATTAGCTATCTTTTTTATATCTTTTACGGCCCGAAATGAAGAAATACCTACAGGTTTTATTAAATTAATAATACCCCTGATATTAGACAAAATTATTCACCTCATGGATGACAAGTTTTATTGTTTCAGTAAGTTTTTTTCCTACAATAAAACCTGCAGCCCGAGGGTGACCACCTCCTGAAAATTTTTCAGCTATTTTATCTACAGGTATATAATCCTTAGAACGTAAACTTACTTTTGTTTGCTTATTATTTATAGCTGAAAAACAGATACCAACTTCTACATTTTTAATATCCCGGGCATAATTTACAAATCCAGATATATCAGAAATATCACTCCCTGTTTCAGAAAGCATATCTTGATCTACATATAACCAGGCAACTTTAGCTTTAAAATCGCGTTGTAATGTTGAAAGCGCCAATCCCTTTAGTTTCATTTTTGCAAGTGAATGATTGCTGTAAAGTTTTTTGTTTATCTGATATAAATTAATTCCTTTTTCCATAAAATCTGCAATTAATCTTAATATCTTTGCAGAAGTATTTTGATATCTGAAATATCCCGTATCCTGAATTATTGCTACAGCGATTGCTTTACTTATTTTTAAAGTAATTTCTACATTCATTTCTTTAACTAATCTATACAAGATTTCTCCAACCGCTGCAGCTTCAGAGTCAAGATAGTTATATTCTCCATACAGTGGATTATTATGATGATGATCAATATTTATTAATATTTCTTTTTTTGTCTCCCCTATCTTACCTATACGTTCAAAATCACCGGAATCAAGAGCAATTATATTTATCTGTTCCCAATCTATATTTTTATTATTTATATCTGAATAAAGAATATAATCATCTTCTAAAATAAAATCATATTTACTATCAGGTTTATTATAAAAAACAAGATTATATTTTTTATTATATTTTTTTACTATTTCTCTTAAAACTACCATAGATCCAATACAATCTCCATCCGGATCTATATGACCTAGAATATAAAAATTATCTTTTTCCTGAATTATTTTAGATATCGTAGACAGGGAATCCATTTAATTATCCTTTCTTTCCTTTTCTTTCTTTCTTACATCATTGATTAACTTAGAAATATAAACACCATGCTCTATAGAATCATCATATCTAAACATGATTTCAGGTGTATGATAGGTTGTAATACGTTCTCCTATAAGCTTACGTACAAAACCTGTTGCCTTTTCTAATCCTTCCATGGTCTCTTCTTTTTCATTTTCACTACCATAAACACTTACAAATACTTTGGCATGTCTTAAATCTCCTGATACTTCAACATCTGTTACAGAAACAAAGCCAATTCTGGGGTCTTTTACTTCCCGCAATATAATCTGGCTAATTTCTTCTTTCAATAATTCTTGTAATCTCCGTACTCTTTTATTGGACATAATTAATCACCTTCTATAAGGATCTTTTTATTTCCTTATAATTATATATTTCTAGAATATCTCCAACTTTAATATCATTATAATCTTCTATTCCTATACCACATTCATAGCCTTCCTTAACTTCCCGGACATCATTCTCAAATCTTTTTAGTGAATCTATTTCTCCTTCATGAATTACTACACCATCTCTAATAAGCCGGATTTCATAATTCCTGTTCACAATACCTTTTTTCATATAAACACCAGCAATAATACCAACATCCGGTACTTTGAAAGTTGCTCGAACTTCCGCTCTTCCTTTAACAACTTCTTTTAATTCGGGTTCTAGTAAACCTGCCATAGCATTTTTGATTTCATCTACAACCTTATATATTACACGATAATGTCTGATATCTACATTTTCTTTTTCTGCAATTGCCATTGCATTAGAATCAGGCCTCACATTAAAACCGATAATTATTGCATTTGTAGTACTGGCTAAATTTACATCAGTTTCATTTATACCACCAACACCAGTATGAACAACACTTATACCAACTTCTTCAGTTTCTAGCCGCAGTAAAGAATCCTTTAATGCTTGTATTGAGCCCTGAACATCAGCTTTGATAATTACATTTAATTCCTTTATTTCCCCTTCTTGAATTTGATCATATAGATCTTCAAGTGATACACCACTATCCTGTTTTAGCTGTTCTTTATGTTTCTTTTCCTGTCTTTTTGTAGCAATATTTCTTGCCTTTTTATGACTTAATACTTCAACAAAATCTCCGGCCCGTGGAACATCAGAAAAACCAAGAACAATTACCGGTGAAGAAGGAGAGGCTTCTTCAATCCTATTACCATTTTCATCTAGCATAGCTCTAACTCTACCATGAGTTATTCCAGCCAATAATGAATCCCCTACATAAAGTGTACCATTTTTTATTAAAACTGTAGCTACCGGACCTCTTCCTTTATCAAGCTCTGCCTCAATTATTATACCTTCAGCATTACAATCAGGATTTGCTGTGATTTCTTCCATTTCTGCTACCAGTAAAATCATTTCCAATAATTCATCTATGTTTTCCTTTTTTAAAGCAGAAATGGGTACACAAATAGTTTCTCCACCCCATCCTTCAGGTACAAGCCCATGTTCTGTTAACTCCTGTTTAACCCTTTCTGGTTCAGCATTGGCTTTATCAATTTTATTTATAGCTACAATTATTGGTATATCAGCTGCCTGAGCATGATTAATTGCTTCAACTGTCTGAGGCATAACACCATCATCAGCAGCTACAACAAGTATTACAATATCTGTAATCTGTGCTCCTCTGGCCCTCATTGCAGTAAAAGCTTCATGACCAGGTGTATCTATAAATGTAATTTTTTTATCACTTACAAGTGTCTGATAGGCACCTATATGTTGTGTAATGCCACCTGCTTCTTGAGAAGCAACACTTGCCTCGCGAATATAATCAAGTAATGTTGTCTTCCCATGATCAACATGCCCCATAACTGTTATTATAGGAGGGCGTAGTTCTAATTCTTCAGGATCTACTTTCCTATCAAGACCTACTTTATCTGTTTTTTTCTTATTTTCTTCCTCTTCTTCTTTTTCTATAACTATATCTAGATCCAATTTACTAGCCAGTGAATTAATTGCATCTTCATTTAATACCTGATTTAAATTAACCATAATACCCATTTTTATTAATTTTTTTATTAATTTGTTTGGTTGTAAATCTATTGTTTCTGCTAATTCTTTAACACTTATCGGTAACTTTATATTGTATTTATCAGCCTTCTCTTCTTCCTTTCCCTCTGTTTTTTCTTTATCTGAAGTCTGATCATCTTTAACTTCTTCATCTTTTTGATCCTCTTGCAGTATATTTTTAACAAGTTCTGCTGTTTCATCATCTATAGTACTCATATGACTGGTTATATCAATTCCAAGATCCTGTAAAACTTCAACGACTTTTTTACTCTGCATTCCAATTTGATCTGCTAATTTATATACCCTTATTTTATTAGTCAATATTTACACCTCCAAAATTAATTAATCATTGCTTACCAATCTCCTCTTCTAATTTATTATATACTTCCTCCGGAATCGAAGTTTTTAGTGCATTACTAATACTTTTATTATCTCTAGCTTTTTTTAAACATTGATCACTTGGACAAATATATGCTCCCCTCCCTGGCAAATTACCATGGGGATCAATTAATATCTGCCCCTTATTATTAACAATCCTAACTAACTCTTCTTTACTACGTCTGGCACCACAAGCAACACATTTACGTATAGGAACTCTTCTTTGCAACTTTTATTAACCCTCCTGATTTTCAATTTCAGATTCTTTTTTTATATCCACTTTCCAGCCGGTAAGTTTTGCTGCCAATCTAGCATTTTGTCCTTCTTTACCTATAGCAAGTGATAACTGAAAATCGGGAACTACTACTTTTGCTTCCTTCTCTTCTTCGTTTAATTCTACTTGTTTAACTTCAGCTGGATTTAAAGCATTAGCAACCAGTTTAGCTGAATCCTCATCCCACTCAATAATATCAATTTTTTCTCCACCTAACTGATCAACTACTGCTTGAACTCTCGTTCCTTTAGGTCCTACACAGGCACCTACAGCATCTACATTTTTATTATGTGTAAATACAGCAACTTTAGATCTGTAACCTGCTTCTCTAGCTATCTCCTTTATTTCTACAATTCCATCATAGATTTCCGGGACCTCTATCTCAAATAACCTTTTTAACAAGTTAGGATGTGTACGGGACACTAATATTCTAGGCCCTTTAGTAGTTGAACTAACCTCTACAATATAGAGCTTTATTCTACTTCCCAGTTCATATAGTTCACCAGGTATTTGTTCTGATACAGGAAGTAAGGCCTCTGTTTTACCCATATCAATTAAGATATTATCATTGGAAAAACGCTGGATTGTACCAGTTATTATTTCTCCTTCTTTCTGTTTGTATTGCTCATAAATTACATCTCTTTCCGCTTCCCGTATCCTTTGCATTACTACCTGTTTTGCAGTCTGAGCAGCAATACGACCAAAATTAGCAGGAGTTACTTCTATTTCTACATAATCTCCAATTTCATAACTGCTATCTATGTTTTTGGCTTCCTCCAAAGATATTTGTGAATTTTCATATTCTACTTCATCTGTTACTTCTTTACGAGCATATACGTTTACATTACCTGTTTTACTTATTATTTCAACTCTTACATTTTCCTTTGAACCAAAGTTTTTCTTATATGCTGATAATAAAGCAGTCTCAATAGCATCCAGCAAAACATCCTTTGATATTCCCTTATCACTTTCAATTTCATCCAGTGCCTGCAAAAAATCTACATTCATTCACTTACTCCTCCTTAAAAATCAATAGTAAGATTTGCACTTGCAATTTTACTTAGAGGAATTCCAACCACTCCTTTTTGTTCCTTAAGTTTTATTTTTACAATATCATCATCAATACATTGTAAATTACCCACAAATTCTTTCTCACCATTTAGGGGTACATATGTCTTTATTTTTACTAATTCCCCTGTAAATCTCTCATAATCTTCCGCTGTCTTTAATGGACGTTCTATACCTGGAGAAGATACTTCCAGTATATAACTATTTTTAATAGGATCAATCAAATCTAATTCTTTACTGAGCATTTTACTGACATTTTCACAGTGATCTATGTTAAGTTCTCCTTCATTATTTTCTATAAAAACCCGTAATATCCAGTTTGAACCTTCTTTTACATACTCTATGTCCACCAGTTCCAAACCCTGACTCTTAATAATAGGTTCTGCAATTTCTCTAACTTTTTCAGTATTTTTACTCATTTTTATCACCTTTTATTTCAGAAAATTTCATAATAGTAATTTTTCATAATTTAATTAAACTAAAATTAAAGAGTGGGTTACCCCACTCCGCATTAACAAATATTTCATCATATTCCTTTATAATTTTATCACAGACACTTGATTGTTGCAAGTTTAGTTTATTGAAATAATGACAGCTGATTCTTCTCCGGTAAATCTGCCAGAGTTCCATGCTCTTTCATAACTTCTACAACTGTTTTTGAAATACCTGTTTTATTAACCAGTTCCTCAATTGAAGTGAAACTACCCTTCTTCCTACTCTTTACAATACTATCAGCAGCACTCTGACCAAGACCATTTAAACTTATTAAAGGGGGTATTAATCCATCTTCATCTACTTTGAATTTTTGGGCATCAGATTTATAGAGATCAACTTTATTAAATTTAATACCCCTTAACATTGCCTCAATTACTATTTCCAGTACTGTTAATGTTCCTTTTTCTTTAGCTGTAGCATCATTTCCTTTTTCAATTAATTCATCTTTTTTATTTTTAATATATTCATAACCCTGGCCAATAAGTAATGCATCAAAATCACCCGCATTGGTGCTAAAATATGTAACGTAAAATGCTTCCGGATAATGAACTTTAAAAAAAGCAATTCTGAAAGCCATCATCACATAAGCAGCAGCATGAGCTTTAGGAAACATGTATTTAATTTTTTTACAAGAATTTATATACCAATCAGGGATATTACAATCTAACATGCAATTTTCCTCTTCTTCGGTCAAACCCTTACCTTTTCTAACATGTTCCATTATCCAGAATGCTTTTTCTGGTTCAATTCCCTGAGCAAGTAAATAATTCATAATATCATCACGAACTGAAATTACTTCAGATAATTCTGCCTGCCCATTTTTTATTAGATCACAGGCATTATTTAGCCAGACATCAGTACCATGTGATAAACCACTTATCCTTATCAATTCTGCAAATGTTGAAGGCCTTGTTTCAACAAGCATCTGGCGAACAAAACTTGTTCCAAATTCCGGTATACCCAGTGTGCCAATTTCAGTCCCTATATCTTCAGGCTCAACATTTAATACCTCTGTTTCAGAAAATATACTCATCGTTTCCTGATCATCAAGTGGTATTTTATCAGGGTTAACTCCTGTTAAATCTTCTAACATTTTTAGAGAAGTCGGGTCATCATGGCCCAGTAAATCTAATTTTAATATCCTGCCACTTATAGAATGATAATCAAAATGTGTAGTTCTTATATCTGTTTCCTGATCATTTGCTGGATGCTGAATAGGAGTGAAATCATGTATATCCATTGTTCGGGGTACAACCATCAAACCCCCAGGATGTTGTCCAGTAGTTCTTCTGGTACCTGTACATCCATTAACCATCCTATTTACCTCTGCTTTACGTAAATTAATTTGATTATCTTCCATATAACCTTTAACAAAACCAAAAGCAGTTCTATCAGCAATAGTAGAAATTGTTCCGGCTCTGAAAACATAATCTTTACCAAATATTTCTTCGGTTTCACGATGAATACTACTTTGATATTCACCAGAAAAATTTAAATCAATATCAGGAACTTTATCTCCTTCAAAACCCATAAAAGTAGCAAAAGGTATATCATAACCGGTTTTTACATACTTTGTACCACAATCAGGACATGATTTATCAGGAAGGTCCACACCAACTGAACATTTATTATTTTTGACTATTTCCATTTTCTTGCAATTTGGGCAATAGTAATGTGCTGGTAGGGGGTTAACTTCTGTAATACCACACATTGTGGCCACAAAAGAAGATCCTACTGATCCCCGTGAACCAACTAAATATCCATCATCAAGCGATTTCTTGACAAGTTTATGAGAAATAAGGTAGATTACAGCATAACCATTATCAATAATTGCTGCCAATTCTTTTTCCAACCTCTTTTCAACAATTTCAGGCAGAGGCTCACCGTAAAGTCTACGGGCATTTGCAAATGACATCTCACGTATTTTTTCTTCTGCCCCTTCTATCTCAGGAGTATATAATCCTTCGGGAATAGGCTTTATATCTTCAATCATTCCTTCTATTTGAGCCGGATTTTCAATCACAACTTCTTTTGCTTTTTTACTACTGAAAAAGTTGAATTCTGATAACATTTCTTCTGTAGTCCTAAAATATAATGGCGCCTGTTGGTCTGGATTATCATAACCCTGCCCGGTCTGTAAAATTTCTCTAAAAATTTCATCACCTGGATTCAAAAAGTGTACATCTCCAGTAGCTATTACCGGCTTATTATATTTTTTACCCAGTTTATATATCTGATTATAGATATCCTTAATCTCTTCTTTAGAACTCACTTGTTTGGGTATTAAAAATTCATTATTATCCAGGGGTTGTATTTCCATATAATCATAAAATTTTGCTATTTTATTAATTTCTCTCTGTGGTTTATTATGTAAAATACTCCTGAATAATTGACCTGCTTCACAGGCAGAACCAATAAGCAAATTATCCCTATTTTTTATTAACTCACTCTTAAGTATCCGTGGCTTGCGATAAAAATGTTTTAAATGAGAGGTAGATACCAGTTTATATAAACTCTTTAAACCTTTCTTGTTTTTGGCCAGTATTGTAGTATGATAGGGATATAAATTTTTCCAGTTTACATTTTTTGTTAATTTATTAATTTCATTTAATTTTTTTATACCTTCATTATATAACATATCTACAAATTTTAAGAAAATATTTGCAGTTGCCCGGGCATCAGCAACAGCTCTATGGTGATTTTCTAAATTTACATCACATTTTTTAGCTATAGTATCAAGCCTATAATTTTTTAAATCATTCATTAAAACCCTACTTAAAGCAAGAGTATCCAGAACAGCAAAATCAGTATCAGGAAAATCTGCCTGTAAAAATCCATAATCAAATTCAGCATTATGCGCAACCAGAACTGCATCTCCTGCAAAATCAATAAATTTATTTCCTGCTTTCTCTATATTTAGGGCATCTGTTACCATTTCATTTTTTATACCTGTTAAATCTGTTATTTTTGCTGGAATATTTTTTTGTGGTTTAACAAAAGTAGAAAATTTATCAATAATATCTCCATTTTTAACTTTTACAGCCCCTATTTCAATTATCTCATGTTTCTTGGGATTTAAACCTGTAGTTTCCAGATCAAAAATAACAAAAGTAGTATCATCTATATCATTATTATCTTCATTAATTATTATTGGTTCTCCATCATCAACCATATATGCTTCCAGACCATAAATAATTTTAACCCCATATTTTTTACCAGCTCTATGGGCATCAGGAAAAGCCTGTACTACACCATGATCTGTTATTGCCAGTGCAGAATGTCCCCAATCTGCCGCCTTTTTTATAACCTTTTCCACATCTACAACCGAATCCATTGCACTCATCTTTGTATGAAGATGTAATTCAATTCTTTTTTTCTCTGCCCTGTCTTTTCTTCGTTTAACTTTAAGTTTATTAATATGGTTAGCCATAATTATTAATTCATTACTATAATTATCATATCTGATATTACCTTTTATCTTGAGATGATCTCTGTTATTTATTTCTCCTTTTAACTTTGATTTACTATTAATAAATAATTTTACAGTTAAGGAATCACTTTTATTAGTAATTGCTATAATCAATAATAATTTGCCATTCCTGGTTTTTCTTTCCTGATAGGAAAATACCTCACCTTGAGTTATAACATTTCTATCCTGTTCATTTATTTCATTTAGTTTATGTGTACAGTTTCTTTTTATTTTTTTTCCATAAATAACTTTTTCATCAGACTTATTGCTCTTATTATTTTTTTTATTTTCATTTCTTTTTTTCTTTTTTACTTTTTTATTTTTCAGTACCGGTTTTTTTGTATTATCTTTGATAAAATTACCATTTATAATAGTAACCTTTATATTTTTGTTGAGATAATATTGCAACCTATTTCTGATCATATTTCTAAAATTACTTTTATTAATATTTTTAAAAGCAAGGTTAGTACCGGCTTTTATAGTTAATTTATTTTTTTCAATACTTAATTCTGCTTCTCCCAGCCAGTTTTTTACACAGGGGA
>CAYRVO010000022.1:0-11299 GCA_964427565.1 uncultured Halanaerobiales bacterium
TTTTTTTCATGGAAAAATATAATTATCTATGATAATATATGTTATATAAGCTGTAGTTCTTATAGAATATTATAATCTGCATAAAAACACAACCAGAGGATGATATTATGAATAATATAAAATCACTTACACAATCTTTTTCTAAGTTAAATAAATTAGTGATTTATCGTAAGATTTTAAATGATAATCTGCTTAATAAATTATCTGATTTAATTTTGAGTCTGGATAATAAGGGCAATTATGATTCTGCAGTTATCCAAAATAAATTTTATGAAATTTGTTCTCAATTACTTACAACTGCTGAAAAAGAAAAATATGGGCAAAATTTATGGCAGGATCATCTCCTTTACCTTATTATTACTGATAAAAATATTTTTACAATTGTTAGTGAAAGATATGCTAAAGATATTGAAAAAAATTTAAAACAGGCTGTTATTCATGATTTACATATTTTAAAGAACTTATTTAATTTTAGTATTAATGATATTGCCCGGATACTTGGAGAGGAAGTACAATTTTTTAACAATTTTATTCCTTCTTCTCAGTATGCTATTAAACCACCATATTTTAAAAAGATTAATAAATTAGAAGAGTTATTTACTAAAAATAATCAAAATTTAAATGAAATATTAAATAATTTAATAGATTATTATTATTTTACTGGTGCAGGTATGATGGGGAAATATACGACATTTCGCTGGAGCAATGAGGGAAAATTAAAGGGCATAAAAAATCCAGATCCGGTTAGATTTGCTGATTTAATTGGTTATAAAGATCAGAAAGAAAAGTTAATAAATAACACTGAGGCTTTTTTGCAGGGGAACCGGGCTAATAATGTTCTTTTATTTGGTGCAAGTGGGACAGGCAAGTCCTCTTCAATTAAGGCTTTAGTAAACAAATATTATGATAAGGGTTTGCGCCTGATTGCAATTGAAAAACATCAAATTAACAAATTGCCTGATATACTAGAAATTTTAAAGGAGCGAGGATTGTACTATATAATTTATATGGATGATCTTTCTTTTTCTGATTTTGAAACAAATTATAAGTATTTAAAGGCTCTTATGGAAGGTGGGGTTGAGGTTAAACCTGAAAATGTTCTTTTTTATGCAACTTCTAATAGGAGGCATTTGATTAAAGAAAAGTGGAGTGATCGTCAAGGGGAAGACAGGGAAATACACCTAACAGATGCAATTGAAGAGAAGTTTTCTCTTGTTGACCGTTTTGGGATTACTATAAATTATCAGGCCCCTGATAAACAGGACTATATTCAAATTGTAAAAGAACTGATTAATAAAAATAATATTGAGATTAATAATGATCAATTAATTGAAAAAGCTTTGCAATGGGAAAAAAGACATAATGGAAGGTCAGGAAGGACAGCCAGCCAGTTTGTGAATTACTTACTGGGAGAAAAAAACAAATAAATAAATGGTACCCCTGGAAGGAATCGAACCCTCGCCTCCGGTTCCGGAGACCGGTGCTCTATCCACTGAGCTACAGGGGCACTTTATAATTGGCTTTACTTTAACTTCGCCTTTTAATTCTATCAAAATAAATTTATGATGTCAAAGAATAGCTTTCTTTTTCTCCACATTAATAAACATCGGACTTTTCTTTTTTGACCATATTAAATATCTAGCAAATAAAATTAATGTAAAATAAAATTTTTTCTGAAAAATTATTGATTTTAGGCAGGAATTTTTAATTTAATGTATAATTAATATAATATAATGAAATGGTTTTCAAAGATATTAAAGTAAGGAGTATAAATAATTATGGCCGTTACTATGAAAGATGTTGCAAAGTTAGCAGGTGTATCTTTAAGTACGGTTTCCAGGGTACTAAATAATAGTTCACTTGTGAAAGAAAAAACAGCTGAAAAAGTAAAAAAAGCAGTAAAGAAACTAAATTATCAGGTTGATGATTCGGCCCGGATTTTAAGAACCCAGAAAAGTAACTTAATAGGATTTATTGGTGCCGGTATGGGTAATCCATTTCTGACAAAATTACTTAAGGGTGTAGAAACTACAGCTAATGAAAAAGGTTATAATATTTTGTATGGTGATTCGGATGGGGAATATAGACAGGAAATAAATTATCTCAATATTATGAGAAGAAAAAAGATAGATGGCATAATAATTTTATCTGCCAATATATATACAGATTTACTAAAAAAAATAAAAAGATATGAAATACCTGTAGTATTTGCCTCAGGTTATATAAATGATAATGATATTGCCTGTGTGACAGTAGATAATGTAAATGCTGCTCATGATGTAATTGACTATTTTATTAAACAGGGACATAAAAAAGTAGGAATAATTAGTGGACCATATTCTGATACAGTCGCCAGTGAGGAACGTATAAAAGGGGTTAGACTTGCCTATAAATTAAATAATAAAGAATTTAGTAAGGAACTAATAGTTGAAGGGGAGTTCAATTTTGAAAGTGGATATACGGGGGCTAAAACTTTACTGGAGAAAGATGAACAAATATCAGCTATTTTTGCTTTTAATGATGTGATGGCAATTGGCGCATTGAAATATCTAAAAAGTATAGGTAAAAAGATCCCGGAAGATATTTCAGTAATAGGTTTTGATGATATTGAACTTGCTCAGTATGTAAATCCTCAATTAAGTACAGTAGCACAGTCACCGCTGGAATTGGGGGCAAATAGTGTTGAATTGCTGGATAAGTTAATTAAAAACAAGGATATAGAAGAAAATAAAATAATAATTCCGCACAACTTAATTTTAAGAGAAAGCACCAGGTAATATTTATTAAACTTTTAAGGAGGTGGTTATAAAAATAGGAAAAGCCATGTTCTGGGGATTAAAATAAAAAATTTAAAAGGGGAGGATTAATTAATGAGAAAAGGTTTAATATTAGCACTTAGTATTGTTCTGGTTATGGCCTTTAGTCTGGGTGTTATGGCTGCAAAAAAAGAAGTTACTATCGCAGGTGGTAGTGTTGGTATAGAACTAGAATTAACTAAAAAAGCTGCTAAAATGTTTGAAGAAACACATCCCAATGTTGATGTTAAAGTTATGGATACTCCAGACTCAACAAATGATAGATTAGGATTGTTTTTACAGTTCCTGGAAGCGGAAAGTCCTAAAGTTGATGTCTATCAGATTGATGTAATTTGGCCCGGAGATTTGGGAGAACATTTTCTTGATTTGTATGAATATGGTGCAAAAGATGTAGCGGATAAACATTTTCAGGCAATTATAGAAAATAACACTGTAGATGGTAGACTGGTTGCTTTACCATGGTTTACAGATGCCGGACTGCTTTACTATCGTACAGATCTGCTGAAAAAATATGGATATGACGGTCCTCCAGAAACCTGGGCTGAATTAGAAAAAATGGCTAAAAAGGTTCAGGCTGGAGAAAGAGAAGCTGGTAACCAGGATTTCTGGGGTTATGTCTGGCAGGGTAATGCCTATGAAGGTTTAACCTGTGATGCTCTAGAATGGATTAAGTCAAATGGTGGGGGAACTATTGTAAGTAAAGATAAGAAAATAACAATTAATATGAAAAAGCTGTTGAAGCAGTAAACATGGCTGCTAACTGGGTAGGAGAAATTTCTCCTCCAGGTGTTACCGGTTTAATGGAAGAAAGTGCAAGGAAAATGTGGGAAAACGGTAATGCACTCTTTATGCGCAACTGGCCTTACTGTTATTCAACAGGTAATCAGGAAGGTAAAGTTATCAATGGTAAATTTGATGTAGCTCCTTTACCAGCCGGTGATAGTGGTAATGGTGCATCAACACTTGGTGGCTGGAATCTGGCAGTAAGTAAATATACTGATACTCCAGAATTGGCAGTAGAACTGGCAATGTTTGTTGCCGGGGAAAAAATACAAAAAATGCGTGCTATAGAAGGTTCATTTAATCCTACCATTAAATCTCTATATGAAGATGAAGAAGTTCTAGAAGCCAGTCCATTTTTCGGTAAGTTATATAATGTTTTTGTAAATGCTGTTGCCCGTCCCTCAACTGCAACAGCTCCAAAATATGCACAGACTTCAGAATTATTCTTCCAGGCAGTACACTCTGTTCTGACTGGAGAACAATCAGCAGAAACTGCTCTGGCTTATTTACAATTGGACCTACAGGATCTCCTGGGATATGATGTAAAATAAATATTCTTATATATGAGGGGGCCTTCTTTAAGAAGGCCTTCTTATATAGAAATATGTAAGGGGGGTATATTTGTGAGTAAAAAAGGAATGTCTGATCTGGCGAAACAGGAAGAAAAGCTTGCCTTAAAGTTACTGATTCCAGCATTTTTAATTTTAATTATTATAGCTGTTTATCCTCTGGGTCAGGTTTTTTATGCAAGTTTTACAGATAAAAAATTTGCCGGTACAGAAGAAACAAACTTTGTGGGTTTTAAGAATTATGATAAATTGTTGAGTTTTACTATTAAAGAATTGCCACCTAAAATAGATGATGAAACCGGGAAACAGGTGGTTGATCCAGAAACGGGTAAAAAAGTTTATAAATCACCAATTTATGTTTTACCCCGTAAGCCTTATTTATATAGACCTATAAATACATTTAAACTTTTTGGCAATAAATATGTAATTGGTTCAGCAGATTCAAAATTTATTAGCTCACTATGGAATACGATGGTTTTTACAGTTTGTTCAGTTTTACTGGAGACTTTGTTAGGATTATTAGTAGCTTTGGTGGTTAATAGTGAGTTCAAGGGGCGAGGAGCTATGCGGGCAGTGATGTTAGTTCCCTGGGCTGTAATCACTGTTGTTTCAGCTAAAATGTGGGAATGGATGTTTGAGCCAAGCAGAATTGGTTTAATGAATACTATTTTTGAGAAAATTGGGTTAGGTAATGGTAATATTGCCTTTCTGTCAATGTCCGAATTTCAATTGCCTTCCTTAATCGCAGTTGATGTCTGGAAGACTACTCCTTTTATGGCTTTACTTATTCTGGCAGGTTTACAGCTTATACCTAATGAATTATATGAAGCAGCAAGAGTAGATGGAGCAAATAAAGTTAAACAGTTTTTTTCTATTACTCTACCTTTACTAAAACCCTCACTGGCTGTTGCTCTGATTTTTAGAACACTCGATGCATTGCGTGTATTTGATGTGTTTCAGGTTATGCTGGCTCAGAAACGTTATTCAATGGCCAGTTATAATTATTTTCAGTTGATATCTGCCCGTAATATGGGTAAAGCATCAGCGGTTGGTGTGATAATCTTCATTTTGATTTTTGTATTTGCTGTTATGTATATTAGAGTATTGGGGGTGGAGACTGAATAATGAATAAATTTAGAGAAAATCCAGTTAAAAGAACTTTGTTTTATCTGGTTTTAATTATTATAGTTATATATTTATTGTTTCCTTTTTACTGGGCCTTTAATTCATCCTTGAAGTCTGAGAGTCAACTGTCAATGACACCTGCAACTTTTGTTCCTCGTGATCCACAGACAGAGGAAGTTGACTTTTTCTGGAAAAATTATAAAGCTATTTTTGCCAATGGGTCTTTTATAAGAGGAATATATAATAGTACAATTGTAGCAACCTGTACTACTTTGCTGGCTTTATTGGCTGGTTCCTTTGCTGCCTTTGCCCTGGGGAAGTTAAGGTTCAGGGGGAAAACACCATCACTATATATTATTTTAGCGATGACTATGTTTCCACAGGTGACTGTTTTAACAGGGCTATATGCAGTGATCAATGCTCTTAATATGGACGCTATTTTAAGTATGATAATAACCTATATGTTATTTACACTACCATTTACTACCTGGGTTTTGACTTCATTTTTTCGGGAGTTACCAATAGAAATCATGCAGTCTGCACAGGTTGATGGGGCTACACCATTTCAGACATTTAGAATGATATTATTACCATTAACTGCCCCGGCACTGGTAACGACGGGTTTGTTATCTTTTATAGCAGCCTGGAATGAGTATCTATTTGCCCTGACTTTTACTTCTATAGATATTAAAGCAAGAACTATTCCTGTTGCCATATCGTATTTTTCTGGACAGTTTGCACGCCAGGAGCCATTTGGTGAAATAATGGCTGCTGCAGTTGTTGTAACTATTCCGGTTGTTTTACTGGTCTTAATATTCCAACGGCGAATTGTTGCTGGTTTAACAGCTGGTGCTGTCAAAGGTTAGTAGTAATAAATTATAAAATAGAATTAGTACTAAAAAAAATAATATTAAGTAAAATATGATAGGGTGTATAGATAATGAAATTAAAAAAGAATTTATATACTAATATAGGCTGGGAAGTATATGAAAAAAAGTTTAATAAACAACAAGTAGTAAATACAGGTAGCAGATATCTCCTTGGTAATGGTTATATGGGTTACAGGGGTACACCTTGTGAATGGAATAAAGATCAATATGTAGGTTGTTTTATTAGTGATACATATGATCTTGCCGATGGAAGATGGCGGGAATTATGCAATGCTCCCAATGGTTTATATACGAAAATCTATGTCAATGGAGAAGAGGTATCCCTGTTTACAGGTAATGTTATTGAACACAGGCTAAAATTAGATCTTAAATGTGGGAAGTTAAGTAGATATCTAAAATGGAAAGGTAAAAATGCAGGTATTGTTGAAATAAAAAGTGAAAAATATGCATCTTATCATGATATTCATTTGCTGGCCATGCAGTATTCCTTTAAAACAGAAAAAAAAGCTGATATACGAATGGTTACAGGTATTGATGGTAGAGTATGGGATTTAAATGGTCAGCATCTTGTGGATAAAGAGTTTTATCAAAAAAATAATTTACTTTGTAGTACATCATATAGTTCTGAAAAAAGAATTAAACTTGATGTTACAGAAGGTATGTGTTTAAAAGCTAAGCAAGTAGTTAGTAAAGAAATATTAAATAAAGGTGATAGAATCTTAAGGGAACTTAAATTTTCAGTTGCTTCTGGGGATGAGATAAGCCTGTTTAAAGCAGTAAATGTTTACAATAGTAATGATGTATCTAAGCCGCTGGAATCTGCCTGCAGGGGTGTTTCCAGGGCTTTGAAAAATGGTTATGAGCAGGAACTTAGTTTACATGAAAATGTCTGGGAAGATATTTGGGATAAACAGGATATTAAAATAAAAGGGGATCTCACTTCCCAGGCTCTAATTCGTTATAACCTGTATCAAAGTATGATTGCTACTCCTGTTCATTCAGATAGCTTACCTATTGGTGCCCGGGGTCTATCATGTCAGGCATATCAGGGATCCGCTTTTTGGGATCAGGAAATTTTTAATATGCCTGTTTTTTTATATACCCAACCCACTATTGCCCGTAATATCTTAAAATATAGGTATTATACACTTAATGGTGCCCGTGAAAAAGCAAAGAGATTGGGATATAAAGGGGCATTTTATGCCTGGGTCAGTGGGAAAACAGGTAAAGAATTATGCCCATCATATTTCTTTGAAAATGTTATAACAGGGCGTAAAATTCATAATCATTTTAATGAATGGCAAATTCATGTATCACCAGATATAGCCTATTCTGTTGGGGAGTATTATAAAGCCACCAATGACTGGCAATTTATAGTAGATTATGGAGCAGAGATCATCTTTGAAGTAGCCAGATTTTTATATTCACATGCTTATTTCAAAAAAGATAAGAATAGATATGAATTTATTAGATTGTTAGGTCCTGATGAATATCATGAAAATGTTGATAATAATGCTTATACAAATTATATGGCTCAAAAATGCCTGCAAATTGCTCTTAAGATTTATAAAAAATTAAAAGATGAAAATCCGCAAAAATTAAAAACTTTACAAAATAAGATTAAATTAAAGAAAAAGGAAATAGAAAACTGGTCAGAAATGGCTGAGCTTATTTACCTACCTCAGCCTGATGAGGAAACAAAGTTAATAGAACAGTTTGATGGTTATTTTGATCTGGAAGATATTACTCCGGAAAAATTAAGGAAAAGACTTATAGATCCCGAAGAGTACTGGGGCTGGCCTAATGGAATTGCAGTTGAAACTCAGGTTATAAAACAGGCTGACGTTATTCAGCTTTTCTGTTTAGATAATGGTTTTAACAAAGAAGTTATGAAGAATAACTATGATTATTATAAACAACGTACACAGCATGGTTCTTCTTTAAGTCCATCTGCTTATGCAATAATTGCAGCTAATAATGGTTATCTTAATAAGGCTTATAAAGATTTTATTAGATCCTGTACTATCGATTTATATAGTACAAATAAATCTATTAGTGGAGGAACATTTATTGGTGGTGTACATACGGCTGCCTGTGCTGCTGCCTGGCAGATTATTGTCCGGGGTTTTGCCGGTTTTAAGTTGTATGATGAAAAAATAAGTTTTGATCCCCAGTTACCGGCCAGCTGGAATGAAATTAAATTTAATATGGTTATAAGGGGTTGTAAGTTATTTATTAATATAAGTAAGGATGAATTCAAACTGAAAATGGATGCTAAAAATGAAAATAGTATCAAAGTAAAAGTTAGAGATAAAGAATTTAGTATAAACCCAGGAGAAAAAAAGATTTTACAAATTGCTTGATTTTGTTTGAGGAGGAAACTGTATGCAACAAAAATGGTGGCAGGAAGGTATAGTATATCAAATATATCCTCGTAGTTTTAATGATTCCAATGGAGATGGGATCGGTGATCTTAGAGGTATAATAAATAAACTGGATTATTTACAGGATTTAGGTATTGATATTATCTGGTTATGTCCTGTTTATGAATCTCCCAATGCCGACAATGGTTATGATATAAGTGATTATCATGCAATAATGGATGAGTTTGGAACAATGGGAGATATGCTTGAATTAATAGATGCTGTTCATAAACGAAAGATGAAAATAATTATGGATCTTGTTGTAAATCATACATCTGATGAGCATCCCTGGTTTATAAAATCCAGAAGTTCTCGCAATAATGAATATCGTGATTATTATATCTGGAGAGATGGTAAAGAGGGTGATCCCCCTAATAATTGGGGTACTTTTTTTGGCGGATCAGCCTGGACATATGATGAAAAAACAGAACAGTATTATTTACATTTGTTTACTGAAAAACAGCCGGATTTAAACTGGGAAAATTCCAGGGTGAGAAAAGAAGTATATGATATTATGCACTGCTGGTTTAAAAAAGGTATAGATGGTTTCAGAATGGATGTAATTAACATGATTTCGAAAACAAAGGGTATGCCAGATGGTAAGATTAAAGGTAATAACAGTAGATATGGTGATGGTACCCCTTATTTTGTTAATGGACCCCGGATACATAAATATTTGCAGGAGATGAATAGAGAAGTTTTATCTAAATATGATATAATGACAGTTGGGGAAACCTTCATGGTTTCAGCAGAACTGGCGAAAAAGTATGTAGATTGTGAACGTAAAGAACTGGATATGATATTTAATTTTGAAATAATGACTATCAACCATAAAGATGGAAGTAAATGGAATAAAAGAGACTGGAAATTAACTGAAATAAAAGAAATAATATATGAATGGTACAAAAATTTAAAAGAAGAGGGTTGGATCTGTAATTTCCTTAATAATCATGATTTCCCTCGTAGCCTCTCTGTTTTTGGAGATGAAGGTAAATATAGAATCGAATCTGCAAAAATGCTGGCTACTTTTATTTTTACATTACCAGGTACACCCTATATATATCAGGGTGAGGAAATTGGTATGACAAATATAGCTTATTCAAATATAGAAGATTATCGTGATGTGGAGACACTTAATTATTATCGTGAAATGAAGGAAAAAGGAATTCCGGAAGAAGAAATAATGGAGGCTATTTATAGAGATAGCCGGGATAATGCTCGTACTCCTATACAGTGGGATGATAGTAGGAATGCAGGCTTTACCGAGGGTGAGCCCTGGATTAAAGTAAATCCTAATTATAAGGAGATTAATATTGAAAGGGCCAGAAATAACTCTGATTCAATATGGAATTATTACCGTAACATAATTCAAATTCGTAAAGCTAATCCGACCTTAATTTATGGTGATTATATTCCCCTATTACCTACAAGCGAAAAAATATTTTCTTATTTAAGGAAGGATAAAAATGGTACATATTTAGTAATCTTAAATTTTACAGGAGATAAAGTAAAAGATATAATTAAAATTGCAGGGATTAATGGATACAATTGGAAACTACTTGCAAATAATTATAATCTAGATAATAAAAATAATAATTTAGTGGGTAATAATGTTTTTGAAATTAAATTAGCACCTTATGAAGCAAGATTATATAAACTATCTGCTAAAAATAGTTAATTTATTTAGAAAAAGTATTTTAAGGAAGATGATTATTTTTGGGGGAGGAATCGGTTTGAAAAATGTTGTTAAAAAAGCCAGAAAAATAAAGATGATAATAAGTGATGTAGATGGAGTATTAACTGATGGGAAAATAATAATAGGTAATAATGGTCAAGAATTTAAAGCCTTTAATTCTCAGGATGGTATGGGAATCAATATGGCTCAAAAACAAGGTCTAAGATTTGCTATTATAACAGGTAGGATATCAAAGATTGTTGAAATAAGGGCAGAAGAGTTAAATATTAAGGATGTCTATCAAGATGTTGACAATAAGAGGGCAATACTAAAAATGATTATGGATAAATATAATTTAAAGAAGGAAGAGCTTGCCTATATAGGGGATGATTTAAATGATCTTCCTGTTCTTAATAGAGTTGGCCTTGCGGTTACAGTAAATAATGGTGTAAAAAAAGTGAGAGAAACTGCAGACTATGTTACTACCAGAAATGGTGGTCAGGGAGCAGTAAGAGAAACAATTGATTTTATTTTAGCCTGCAGAGATTAAATAATATTAGTTTTCAATACTTTTCTTATGTTCCTTAGCCAACTGATAGTAATGCTGGGCCGATTTTTTAATTTTTTCTATTTCTTCATCTTTTAAGGTACGAACTACTTTTCCGGGTACACCAAGAACAAGACTTTTTTCAGGTATAACTTTATCTTCAGGTACAAGGGCACCGGCACCAATTAAGGAGTATTTTCCTATTTTACTCCTGTTTAGTATAGTTGCTCCCATACCAATAAGACAAAAGTCTTCTATATTACATCCATGTAGAACAGCACTGTGCCCAACTGTAACATTATCACCAATTAATAGTGGTAGGTCATAGTCTATATGTAATGAACAATTTTCCTGAATATTGCTATATTTACCGATAGTTATTTTATCAATATCTCCTCTAATAACGGAATTATACCATACACTTGCCCCGGATTTAATAATAACTTCACCACTGATTTGACTACCTGGAGC
>CAYRVO010000023.1:0-8147 GCA_964427565.1 uncultured Halanaerobiales bacterium
CATTAGCAGAGACTATTGAAAGAGGAAAATCAGTTGCAGAACTAAAAAATAAGGATCCCTATAATGCAACTTTTGATTTACTTTTGGAAGAAGATAATGCTGTGGGAATGTATGATTATTATGGTAAAGAAGAACATGTAATAAGATTTATGCAGCGTTCTGAACAAATTTTCTGTACAGATGGCTTACTGGGAGGCAAACCACATCCCAGGGTTTATGGTACTTTTCCGAGAGCATTGGGAAAATATGTAAGGGAGGAAAGTGCTCTGAGTCTTGAACAGGCAATATATAAAATGACTTTTAAACCTGCAAAATTATTTAAGTTTAATGACCGGGGAGTCCTAAAGAAAGGGAAAAAGGCTGATATAGTTGTCTTTGATGCTGATAAAATTATTGATACATCTACATTTATTGATCCCAAACAATATCCAGATGGTATAGAAAAAGTAATTATAAATGGTGAGATTATTATTGATCAGGGAGATAGAAATAAAAGTTTAACCGGTAAAGTGTTAAGAATATAATTACAAGTAATTTTTATATACTCCACTCTGTTTTTTAAGAGTGGGGTTTTTTATTACTATTAATATATATTAATAGTAATAAAAATAATATAAACTTATTCAAAGGGCAGGAAAAAAACTTTAAACATAGAACATTTTTAATAATAGGAGAATAAAAATATGACAAAACATACAGAAATATTAAAACGATTAAAAACGGAATTAGCACCGGCACTTGGAGTTACAGAACCAATCGCAATTGCTCTTGCCTGTGCTGAGGCATATAGAGCTATAGGTGGTAAACTTAAAAAGATTAAAGTAATAACAGATCCCGGAGTTTTTAAAAACAGTTTTTCCTGTGCAATTCCCGGTACAAGTGAAATGGGAATTGAAATAGCTGCTATATTAGGGGTTTTAGTAGGTGAACCGGATCTGAAACTTAATGTCCTTCAGAATGTTAAGGAGGAAGATGTTGCAAGAGCCCGCACTTTAAAACAACAGGGTATTGTAGAAATTAAATTTGATAAAAAATATTCGGGTCTTTATATTAATACTATTGTAGAAACTAATAATGGTAATGGCCAAGTGATTATCGAAGATGAGCATACAAATATTACCTATATTAAAAGCAATGGAGAAATTAAATATGATTCCAGTAATAATGAAAATGAGAATAAAACAGTGCATAATAATAAAGCATGTTTTCAGGATTATAAATTAAGAGATTTTATTGATTTTGCCAATAATATTTCCTATACCAAACTAAAATTTATCTTAGATGCAATTAAAATGAACCGCGACCTGGCTTTAGCTGGTTACCATGGTGCAGGTATGGAAGTGGGTTCTACTCTGGATAAACTAGCTATTAAGGAATTAATATCTGATGATATAGTACATCATGCACAAAAATTAACAGCATATGCTGTTGATGCAAGAATGGGAGGAATAAAAAAACCAGCTATGAGTCTCTGTGGTAGTGGTGACCACGGACTTATTTCCACACTCCCTTTAATTGCAATTGCTGAAAAAAAAGAAATGGATGAAGAAAAGTTAATTCGCTCTATTGTACTAAGTTATTTAGTTACTATATATATTAAAGATTTTTCCGGTCGGCTATCAGCTTTTTGTGGATGTGCTGTGGCAGCCGGTACAGGAGCAAGCGCTGGAATAACACATTTTCTGGGTGGTAAAGAGAAAGAGATTATTACCGCTATTAAAAATATGGCTGCTAATATTACAGGTATAATTTGCGATGGAGGTAATTATGGTTGTTCCTTAAAGGCAATGTCAGCTGCAGGAACAGCAGTTTTAATGGCCTTATTCGCTCTGGAGGATACATCTATACCAGATAATAGTGGTATTGTGGGGGATAGTGTAGAAAAAACAATGCAAAACATGGGTCAGATAGCATCTCCCGGTATGTTAAAGACAAATGATACAATTCTTAATATAATGATAAAAGAGAGCTAAAACTTATAAGAAAAACTAAAATAAGGGATGAAATTTTATGAAGTTAAATTATAAACTCTGGCTGGAGGAAGATGATAAAAAATTGTTTGGAGATGGACCATGTGATATACTGCAATTGGTGAATAAATTGGGTTCCTTGAGAAAAGCAGCGGCAGAAATAAATATGTCTTACAGTCAGGCCTGGAATTTAATTAAAGATCTGGAAGAAAAACTGGGTTTTAAACTACTTGAAAAAAAAGTGGGTGGGGCTACTGGTGGAGGTTCAAAATTAACTGAAAAAGGTAAATTATTAATGGATACCTTTGCTTCTTTTCGCAATGAGGCTGAGGATTGTTTAAGTGAACTGGAAGATAAATGGTTTGATGAAAATTTTTTCCGACAGCTTAATTAAAGTTTTACACTTTTATTATTGTAAAATTTACAATTAAATAGGGATATTTATACAACCGTTATACGAGGTTAAGTATAACGAAAAATCAGGAGGAATAGAATAATGAAAATATTGAAGAAGATTTTTGTTATAGCATTTACAATATTAATTATAACTAGTATTTCAGTATTTACTTTAGCAGAAGCTAATAATACAGTGGTTGATATGATGGATAGGAAGGTTACTTTACCAGCAAATGTAGATAGAATAATTACCACCTACACACCCGCAAGTCAGTTTGTAGTTGCCCTGTCGGCTGAAGAAAAATTGGTTGCAGGAGCTGATCATATGAATAATCAACGGCTTTTTACAATTATGGACACAGGCTTAGGAAAACTTGCCAGTGTAGGTTCAAAACGTAAGGGTATTAACATAGAAGCAGTTGTAGCTGCCGACCCTGACCTGGTGATTATGTTTCCCCATAATAAAGGCCCTCAGATAGCGGAGAAATTAAAGAAGCTAGATATTTCTACTATTGTTATTAATCCTGAAAGTTTTGAGCAGATTAGAGAAACCAATTTATTAATTGGAAAATCTCTGGGGCTTAAAAAAAAGGCTGAAAAAATAAATGAAGATTATAGGAAGATAATAGAATTAGTACAAAGAGCCAGGGAAGTAGCATATAATAAAAGGAAAAGAGTATATTTTGCCAACACACAATTACTAAATACAGTTGGTGAAGGGATGTTGCAGACAGACCTTATAGAAATGGCTGGAGGAGTAAATCCTGCTAAAGAAGTTAAAAAGGGATTTGTAGAAACTTCTGCTGAACAATTAGTTAAATGGGATCCAGATGTAGTTATAGTTTCTCAATTTTATCAAGGTAATGTGGAAAAGTTAACCAAGGCTGAAAAATATAAATCAATTTCTGCCTTTAAAAATAAAAATATATACCGTATACCTTCAAGATTAGAACCATGGGATTTTCCAGGTCCTTCTTCTCCTTTAATGGTTATCTGGTTGAGTAATAAGCTGTATCCGAATCTATATAAAGATGTGGATATAAAGAAAATAGTCAATGATTTTTATCAAAGCCTTTATGGTAAAACCTATCATGAATTTATAAGTCAAATAGAATAGTGGTGACTACATGCGATTGTTTACAATTAAAAAGGCTAAAATAATTTTATTTACATTAATGATTTTTCTGACTATATTTATATTTTCTTTATTTATTGGGCGCTACTGGATATCTCCCGGAGAGATAATACATAAAATTTCAGGATTGGTTCAGGGAAAAACCGGAGAAGATATTATAGATAGTGGCTGGCGCGTATTTTACTATATTCGTTTGCCCCGTATTATTCTAGTTATAGCAGTAGGAGCTGCACTTTCAGTTACCGGTGGAGTTTACCAGAGCATTTTTCATAATCCCCTTGTTTCACCAAATATACTGGGTGTAAGTGCTGGTGCCGGTTTCGGAGTAGCACTGGGAATGTTAATGACAGAAGGATCTCTACTAGTAATTTATGGACTTTCTTTTATTTTTGGAATTATAGCGGTAGCAGTCACTTATTTTATTTCTAAATTAAGTAAAGGACAGGGAATTATGAAAATGGTTTTGGCCGGAATAGTTGTTAGTTCGCTTTTTAATGCTATGTTATCTATTTTAAAGTATCTGGCTGACCCCATGAATGAATTACCGGGAATTGTTTTCTGGTTGATGGGGAGCTTTAGCAGGGCTGGCTGGATAGAGGTTAAATTGATTGTACCATTTATTATTGTAGGGATAATTGTAATTTATCTTATGCGCTGGTATTTAAATGTAATGTCAATGGGAGATGAAGAAGCTATCTCTATGGGTATGAATGTTAAAATTATCCGCATTACTTTAATATCTTTTAGTACACTAATGGTAGCTTCTTCTGTAGCTACTACGGGTCAGATAACCTGGATTGGACTGGTAATTCCTCATATAGCCAGATTTCTGGTTGGTTCGGATCATAAAATTATGATTCCGCAAACTATTATTCTTGGTCCTGTCTTTTTATTAATAATGGATAATTTAGCCAGGACTATGACTTCAGCTGAGATTCCGATAAGTATTATTACTGCTTTTGTAGGTGCTCCCTTTTTCGCCTATTTATTAATAACTCGTAGTGAAAGTGGCTGGGGATAAAAAAATCCATATGTAAAATATGGTTGCAACAAAAGAATTGCAATTTGTTTAATCTAACCTTTTTGTTTTATAACCAAATATAATTTTTAAAATTATAAGGAGATGAAAAAATGAAAGTAATGGATGAACTTTTAGGTAGTATTGAAAACAAAGCTAAAAATACTCAGGTAAATGAAGTTAGAATTGGTCCTTTTTGGACAGGGGTTAAGAGCCTGTATGGAGGTATGGCTTCAACTTTTTTTGAACATGAACCGGAAATGGAAATTCCTATTGATGATGCAGGAGATTTGACAGATAAGATGGCCTGGGAACTATGTCAATGGGCAAAGAGTGATAATCTATTAAGATCTTCAGTGGGCATGGCAACTATAAATTCCATTCTGGATGTAGATATAGATCAGTATTCAGAAGTAAATGCAGGTGATATATTAATTAATAAAGGTGAAGGTAAAAAAGTTACAGTAGTGGGGCATTTTCCTTTTGTTAAAAAGTTAGGTCAAATAGCTGATGAATTGTGGATATTGGAAAAGAGGCCGCAACCCGGTGATTTGCCGGCAGATAAAGCACCAGAAGTGATTCCAGAATCAGATATTGTAGCTATTACAAGTACAACTTTAATTAACAATACCCTGGAAGGTATTCTTGATTTATGTCGGGATGATTCAATTGTTATGTTACTGGGCCCAACTACCCCTCTCTGTCCATTATTATTTAATCATAATATTGATATTATTTCCGGTACCCGGGTAATAGATCCAGAAGTTGTAATGACACTTGTTAGTGAAGGTGTAGTTTTTCGTCAGATGCATGGCCGGGGAATTAAGCTGTTAACTTTATTTAAAGAATAATACCACAAATTTTCACAATAAAGAGTGGATGAAAGGGGTAAGGGGCTAATGATAAAAGTAAATAATATTTCTTTTAGTTATAATAAAAAAACAATAATTAAGAATATAAGCTTTAATATAGAAAAGGGGCAAATGACCTGTCTTTTAGGGGCAAATGGTTCCGGAAAAACTACTATTATTAAATGTTTAAATGGTATTTTACATACAGATAAAGGCAGTATTTGTCTGGATAATTCTTATATTGGAGAGATGAAACAAAAAAAAGTTGCTAAAAAGATCAGTATGGTACCTCAGGAACACACATCAATTTTTTCCTACCAGAGTATTGATGTAATTACTATGGGGGTAACTCCTTATCTACGTTTTGGGTCTCAACCGGGAATTAATGTTTATAATAAGGCTAAATTAATTCTGGAAAAATTGAATATTTCTCATTTAGCTTATAGAAGTTATAATAATCTAAGTGGTGGTGAACGGCAATTAGTATTAATAGGACGGGCGTTAATGCAGGATACAGGTTATATATTAATGGATGAACCTACTTCCCACCTTGATTTTAAAAATCAACACTTAATATTACAAAAACTTAAGAAATTTTCGCAAAAAGGAAAAGGTATTGTTGTTGCTTTACATGATCCCAATCTTGCTCTTAAATATTGTGACCGGGTAATTATAATCAAAGAGGGAAGAGTTCTTGCTAAGGGTAAGATAGAGGAAGAGATGAATAGCAGAATTATGAGTCAGGCCTATAATATAAATATCAATGTTAATCATAGAGAACAAAAAGTAGAAATTGTAGGTAAAGATAACAAGGAGTTAAAAGAAGTTATTTAAACTTCAGCAATATTTTTTTCTGTTTTTTAAAAAAAGTTAACGATTAGTGTAGAGTTTCCTAAAGTTTAATAATATCTTCAGAAATAGATGTACAATTTAATATAAAAATGGGGAACTTCACAATAAAGTGATAATAGGGGTGATACAGGTCAATAAAACACTAAAAGAAGGATTTAGAATTACAAGAGGCAACATTATTTCTTTTATAGGTGCGGGTGGTAAAACTTCTTCCCTTGTTCACCTGGTGCGGGAAATGGAGTATGAGAAGCTAATAATTGTTACCACTACCCATTTTTTTGGCTTTAAGCAGTTTAAAAATACAGAAGTTTTAATTAGTGAGGGACCTGACCTGCTGCAGAGAATCGAAAATATATGGCATAATAATCCTCTGCAAAGAATTGTTATAGGTAAGAAAAGAAAATATAATATAGAAAAGAAAAAGGAGATAGAAACAGATTATAAAATTGCTGGAGTTGAAGAGGAGAAAATAAAGATTTTAAATAATGCTTTTCCCCAGGCAATTATTCTAATAGAGGCTGATGGTGCTAACAGAAAACAGATCAAAGCCCCTGCAAAACATGAACCCGTTGTACCCCAAATAACAGATATCATTGTCCCTGTAGTTGGTATGTCTCCTTTAGGAAAGAAAGTTGATAACAGATACTGCCACAGGGTTGAGGAGATATTAAAATTAAGTGCAGAGAAGAAAATTATAACAGAAGAATTAGTAGTAAAAATATTAACTTCGAAAAAATCATATGGAATATTTAATAAAGATAATAACCAATCATATATTCCAGTATTAAACCAGGTAAATGATAAAAATATGAAATCTGCTCTACAGATAGCCAATAAGTTAAAGAAATTAGGAATAGAGAGAGTGCTTCTTACTGATACATGGAGGGAAGATCCTTTATTAAGAATAATTTAACCCGTTAGTTTGAAACAGGCAGTTTTTTTAAATAAGCTGAGATAGGGGTGTAAAATATTGATCCAAAATTTAAAGAAGAAAAGAGTTTTAATCAAAGGGGCAGGTGATATTGCCTCCGGTGTTGCCTATCGATTATATAGAAGTGGTTTGACAGTTGTCATGACTGAAATAAAAGAACCTACTATGGTCAGAAGAACGGTGTCTTTTGCGGAATGTGTTTACAGGGAAAAATGGAAAGTAGAAGGTGTTGAGTCTGTTTACATAAAAGATATAAAGAAAATGAAAAAGGTATTAGAGGCAGATAAAATACCTGTTGTTAATAAGGACTATTTTACAATTATTAAACAAAAATTTGATCCAGAAATAATTATTGATGCCCGGATGATGAAAAGATCCAATGATACCCAGATAGATGAAGCCCCTGTAGTAATCGGTCTGGGTCCGGGTTTTAAAGCGGGGAAAAATGTAGATGCTGTTATTGAGACCTATCGTGGTCATTATCTAGGAAGGACTATTTATAGTGGTAGTGCCCTGGCCTATCAAGATGAGCCCGGTAGTGTCCCGGGATACAGTAAAAAACGAGTGGTTAGTTCCCCCTGTGCAGGAATCTTCAAAAGTGAAAGAAAGATTGGCGAGGAAATAGAAGAGGGTGGATGTTTTGGATATGTTGATAATAAACCTGTAATAACAAAAATTGCAGGAGTGATTAGAGGACAAATACATCCCGGTATCAAAGTTAAAAAAGGTAAAAAAATAGGAGATATAGATAATAGATTTAATAAAGATTATTGTTATCATATTTCTGATAAAGCTCTGGCAGTTGCCGGTGGAGTTTTGGAAGCGATATTTCATTTTGAAGGGAGGGGAATATGGTAAACAGGAAGTTTTATAAAGAAATCGATAAGGCTTATAATGAAAAAAACAGGGCTATAGTTGTAACTATTACTGATCTGATAAGTAAAAGTGAAGCAAAAAATAGGATTGGTAATAAAATTATTCTAAAAGAAAATAA
>CAYRVO010000023.1:8247-10871 GCA_964427565.1 uncultured Halanaerobiales bacterium
GTAAAAGTGAAGCAAAAAATAGGATTGGTAATAAAATTATTCTAAAAGAAAATAAGAATTCATATATTGCAAGTGAGAAAAACTCTAATAATAATAACTTCTTGCAAACAGTAATTAATAGTTTATCAGAAAAAAAGGGAAATAAATTATTTACATCAAATAAACCGAGCCAATATATAATAGATATTAGTAAAAATTTAGAAGCAGAGGTTTATATAGATCCCCTTATACAAAAGCCGAGACTTGTAATTTTTGGTGCTGGTCATATTGCCAGGCCGCTGGCGAAAATGGGTGAAATTATTGGCTTTAAAATATTAGTTATGGATGATAGAGAAGACATGGTTAATAAAACAAGATTTCCAGAGGCTGACTGTTTAATTTGTAGAAAATTTGAGGATTTTCTAAGTGATTTAAAAATATATACAAATGATTATCTTGTTATAGTTACCCGGGGACACCAGCATGATTATCTTGTTTTGCGCAAAGTTATTGACAGCCGGGCAAAATATATAGGTATGGTTGGTAGTTCAAATAGGGTAAATATAATTTTTGAACGTTTACAGAAAGTTGAAGGGGTAAAAGAAGAATATATTAAACGGGTACAGGCACCGATTGGTATTCCTATTGCTAGTGAGACACCAGAGGAGATTGCTGTTTCAATAATTGCACAGCTTATTGCAACAAGGCGAAAAGAGGGATATAATGGATAGAGAGTTAGTTAAAGAAATTATAAATTATGAAGGTCAGTCCTCTTGCCTTGTTCTGGCTACAATTATTGCCACTGAGGGTTCTTCGCCCAGAAAGACCGGTGCTCAAATGCTAATTTTTCCTCGGGGTAATATTAGTGGCAGTATTGGTGGTGGCTCGGTTGAAGCTGACATAATAAAAAAAGGCAAAGTAATTATAAAGAACGGTTCTATGAAAAATAAGATAAAAAAATATTGTTATGATATGTCCAATAAAGAAGCTGCTCAGGTTGGTGGGGTTTGTGGGGGTAGTGTAGAGATTTTACTGGAAACAATAGATGTTGGGGAGTGAAAAAATATGTCTTTTACCACTTCAATTGTTCAATTTGATATAGCATTTAAAAACCCAGATAAAAACAGAAGATTAATTAAAAAATGGGTTAAACGGGCAATGAAAGATCAGCCTGATTTACTTGTATTTCCCGAAACATGGACTACCGGTTTTGCCAGTAGTGTATTTAAAAATGCTAGAAAATACGCTGAAAAAGAAGATGGAAAGAGTATTTCTTTAATGTCTGAACTGGCAGCAGATAATAATGTATATATTATAGCTGGTTCAATAATAGAAAAAGATGGTGATGATTATTATAATACCATGTTTCTTATAGATAGAGGCGGAAATATTATTGGTAAATACAGAAAGATGCATTTATTTAGTGTACTTGCTGAAGATAAGGGACTTACAGGTGGTAATAAGATACCAGTTTTTAATACAGAGTTTGGTAAACTGGCCTGTATGACCTGTTATGATATAAGATTTGTTGAATTGGCCCGTAAATATGCTCTTCAGGGAGCCCAGGCTATAATTGTTGTTGCCAACTTTCCTGCTCCCAGATCAAATCACTGGCGAATTTTACTTCAGGCCCGGGCAATAGAAAACCAACTCTATATAATTGCCTGTAACCGGGTAGGTGATGCAGGGAATAATCATTTTTTCGGTAATTCAATGATTATTGACCCCTGGGGTAATATAATAACTGAAGCCGGCGAAACAGAGAAAGTATTGACAGGGAAAATAGATTTTAATAAGATATCAGGAGTAAGAAAAAGTATACCTGTTTATGATGATAGAAAGCCGGAGTTTTATTAAAATCACTCTTTTCCTTGATTTCCAATATAATCTTCAATTGACGAGGGCTTTAAAATATATTAGTAATTGAGGTTTGATAATCATGGAGAATAATAATATTTTTCTTACAGGGAATATTAAAAGTGGGAAAACCACATTAATTATAAAGATGATTAAAGAATTACAGCTTGATCCTGCTGGCTTCATGGTAGCTCGCAAAGGTGAAATATATAACTGGCAATTATTTTATTTACTTTCTGCTCAGGAATTTTGTGATGGTCAATATGTAGATGTAAAAAATGATAGAGTATTTGCTACTAAATTAGCTGATGGAAACTGGAAGATTGATCAAGAAATATTTAATAAATACGGGGTTAATTTTCTTGATAATCATCAAAATAAAGATATTTTTGTTATGGATGAATTAGGTACATTTGAAAGTAAAGCTTTTAAATTCCAGAAAAAAGTATTGAAAATTATTAAGTCGGAAGTTCCTGTGATAGGAGTTATTAAAAATCAGAAGAGTACTTTTCTTGATAGAGTTAGGGATATTCTTGACAGGTCACCATTAGTTGTAACTGAACATAATAGAGAATATATATATGCAGAAATGAAAACGACGTTTAAAAAATATAGAAGATAAAAATGTTTAATATAATTGACAATCTATAGCATATTATTTATAATAATGTATGTAATTTGCTTAATTTAGGCTGAAGAATAAAAAATATATAATCAAAGACGGTCTAAATAAAAATAGCCTCGTATAGATGTGAAGATATGGTTCACAGGTTTCTACAGTTAGCCGT
>CAYRVO010000024.1:0-10684 GCA_964427565.1 uncultured Halanaerobiales bacterium
ACTTGTCACCGAAGCTGTGGAACGCTGAGTGTTTAATATTGTTTTCAACAATCTGCAAAGAGTCTTTCCAAAATTTACAGGAATGAACATCGATGCCAACCATTTTTGCTACATCCACAATCTTATTTTTTCCTGTACTTTTAAGTAAATTATTATACTCATCCATAAATTTTGCTCCTTTTTCTTTTCTCAGGCTATATACCCCCAGACCAAATAATAGTCCAAATGTATAAGGAAAATTATAATAATTGTAGTCAGCAGAATAATAATGTGGTTTGTTAAGCCACATGTAAGGATGAAGTAACTTATGATTAAGACTATTGGCATAGGCCTTTTTTTGAGCTGCAACCATCATTTCTTTGAGTTCATCAACATTAAGAGATGCTTCTTTTCTTTCTGCAAAAAGTCTTTTTTCAAATAAGAATCTACTGTAAATATCGACAATTACAGCTAAGTCATGAGATATTTTATTTTCTAAAATAGTTATAGACTGATCAGGATCTGCTTTCTTTAAAGCAGCCTCAATAACAACAGTTTCACTGAATATAGAGGCAGTTTCTGCAAGGGGCATAGGATAATCAGTATTGAGTATACTTTCGTTCTGTAGGCAGTAACCGTGATAGGCATGACCCAATTCATGAGCAAGAGTAGTTACATCACTAAAAACACCTGTGAAATTACTTAGTATACGACTTTCATTTATAGGAGGAATATTATAACAAAAGGCACCACCTCGTTTACCATTACGCGGTTTAGCATCTATCCAGTTTTCAGCAAAAGCCGTAGTATAGAAATCTGCCATTTGTTTACTGAAAGGACGTATATTTTCAATTATAAAATTTTGAGCTTCTTTATAGCTGAATTTCATTTCTTTTTCTCCCAGGGGAGCAAAAAGATCATAAAAAGGCAGGCCATCAGAATGGCCAAGGAGTTTTGCTTTTTTTCTATAGAATTTATGAAAAATCGGCAGTCTTTCTTTAATGGAATCCAATAAAGCAGATAGGGTTTTGTGGTCCATTCTTGAATCAAAAAGTGTTTTTTCCAGTGGTGATTTATAACCACGTTTTCCTGTTAAAGTTAAAACTTCACCCTTAATTCCATTTAGGGCTGCAGCTATTCCTTCTTCAATTTTATTATAGGCAGCAAGTTCTGCTTTATAGCCTTTTTTTCTTAGTTTTGCATCTTGCCGGTATGCCATATTTTGTACTACTGGTAATGGTAATTCTTTTTCAGTACCTTCCATTTTAATAGGTACCATCAAAGTTGAGGTTAACTTTTCCTGTAACTTAGACCAGGCAGATGAACCTGTCTGTTTCATTTTAGCAATAATAGTTTCTTCTCCTGTGGGTAAGAGATATTCAGCTTTTTCAACCAGTTCTTCCATGAAAAATCTGTGTTCCGCTAGAATTTCTGAATTATTATACATTGTTTCTCGATTTGGTAAATCTTGCAGCCAGAGCTGAAATTTTACCCGGGGTTTTGTTAGCTCTGTAACCATATTTTCAAGTTTTTCAACTATTTTTAATCCCTGCTCATTACTGGCGTCTACACTAATTGTTAACCGGGAATAAGCTTTTAATTTTGTATAAATATTGTAGTATTTCTGTAATGATTCAATAAATTCTTCAGCCAATTTAATATTATCTTTATTGTTTGTCGCTTCCCATTTTTTTAATTTAGCTAATATATTTGTAAGTTTCTTAATATCATCTTTAAATTTTTCGCTTTCAAAACTTGAATATAGTTTTTCTAAACTCCAGTGCATATTCATTATAAATAACCTCCAGTTAATAAATTAGTATCTGAGAAAAACTTCCTTATCTTTAATTATATATAAGTATATTTTTTCCTTTAATTTGTTTGATATAATTATTATTATTTGGTATAAGAATGACTAAAATTCTTCAAATAGTGGCAAAAATGTTTTATAATAAGAAGAAGATGATATATTAACAGAACTAGTTAATGTAATAGGAGGTAACTATGAACTTATTCTATTTTGCTATGGGGTTTTTATTATTTAACGGTATATATCACATGTTTTTATATTTTTTTTATAGAGGTAGTAAGCAGTCATTATATTTAAGTTTAATATGCTATACAGCATCTTTTTCCAATTTGTTGAAGGTTGTGGATATTAACCCATTAGTTAAGTTAAAGTTATTTTTCCTTATATTATTGTTAAACCCACAATTTTTTCTCCTGCTTTTTTCGGCACTATATTCTGATATGTTTTATAGTAGGATAAACAAAATATTTAGAACCACTGTTGGAATTTTAGTAATAATTTTAGCTATTTTACCATTATCTTTTCTGCAGAAGAAGCAGAATTTTATACATCATGTAATTTATATACTTATGACAGTATTGGTTTTTTATATATTATATAATTTAGCTAAAGCAGTAAGAAGAAACAGGGAATCTGCCCTGATAATTACTGTGGGATTTATTTTTGTAGGTTTGTTTCCAGTTATTAGATATATTTTGAATATAGATATCACTTCAAAATTAAGTCCATATTTTTCATTATTCTTTTTACTGACATATGCCCTTGTTCTGGCTAAAAAGTTTTCCAACTCTTATTTTTGTTTTGAAGAAACACTTAATAAGAAGACATTAAGTTTAAAAAAGGTAAATAGTGAATTAAATAAACTTGCCAATAAAGATAGACTGACAGGTATTTATAATAAAGGATATTTTAATAAAAAAATAAATCAAAAGTTTCATGATAAATCAGAGAATTTTTTTACTCTTGTAATCTTTGATCTCGATGACTTCAAAATGTTTAATGATATGTATGGTCATCTCTATGGTGATAAATTACTTGTTAAAGTATCTAATATATTAAAATCTACAATTCGAGAAATTGATATTCCTGCACGTTTTGGTGGAGATGAATTTATAATCATTTTTGATAATACTGACCTTGAAGAAACAATAAAGATTATAAAAAGAATAAAAAGGAAAATAAATAGTATTAAATTTCAAGATTTAAAAGGACTGAATCATAAAATAAGTTGTAGCTTTGGAGTTGTTGCAAATTACAGAAATATATCTTCTACAGATAAAATGGTTGAACTTGCTGATAAAGCACTATATAAGGCGAAATCAGCAGGAAAGAATCTTATTTATTTTGTAGATGAAGATTACAATTATTTTGAAGTAGAAAAAAATAGAACTGGGAGTGATTGAGTGAAACTTTTACATACAGCTGATTGGCATTTAGGTAAACATCTGGAAGGATACAGCAGGATTCAAGAACAGGAAGCCTTTGTAAATGAGTTAATGGAAATAGCTGATAATAATAATATAGATATGATACTAATATCCGGAGATATATATGATACATTTAATCCTCCGGCTGAAGCAGAACAGTTATTTTACAGGGCTTTAAAAGGACTATCTAGAGATGGGAAAAGGGTTATCTGTATTATTCCTGGCAACCATGATAGTCCCAATAGATTAATAGCCCCCAGCCCCCTGACATATAGCCAGGGTATAATCATTATGGACAAACCCGGATTTAATATAACTGAAAATAAAGTAGGAAGACATAAAATTGTTTCCGGAGGAGAGGGCTATATAGAGCTTAATATAAATAATGAGCAGGTAGTTTTACTGGCTTTACCTTATCCTTCTGAAAGTAGATTAAACCAGGTGCTGGGTGAAATAAAAGATGAAAAGCTTCATCAGGAAGAATATTCGCAAAAAGTAGGAGAAATATTTGCAGAACTGGAAAAGTATTATCGTAAAGATACTATAAATATAGCTATGAGCCATTTGTTTATAGCAGGGGGAGAGGAAAGTCAATCAGAAAGGCCGATTCAGGTTGGTGGTGGTCTTACAGTTAGCAAAGGACATCTCCCGCAAAATTCTCAGTATACTGCCCTGGGTCATCTTCATCACTGTCAAACTGCCTGTAGTGAGAGAAATGCTTATTATGCCGGTTCTCCTCTTCAATATAGTTCCAGTGAGAGAAACCATACTAAAAGTGTATCTATTGTTGATCTTAAGGCAGAACAGGAAGCAAAGATTGAAAGGGTAAATTTAAAAAATCGCAAACCGATTGAAGTTTGGGAAGTTGATGGTGTTGATAATGCTCTTCAGAAATGTAAAGCCAATCAAGACCGTCAAGTATGGGCCTATTTAAAGATAAAAACAGATAGCCCATTATTACAGTCAGATATTAAAAAAATACGAGAAATAAAAAAAGATATATTAAGTATAATTCCCCTTACTTCTGAAGAATTCGAACAGGAAAAAGAGGAAGAATTAAGAGAGGAACTGGATATTAAGCAATTGTTTAAAGAATATTATATTAAAACTAAAGAAACAGATCCCGGTAAAGAAGTAATGGATATGTTTATCAGGATTTTGAATGATAAGGAGGATTATGATGAGGCCTAAATTACTTAAAGTTTCCGGGTTAAACAGTTTTGTTGAAGAAGAAGTGATTGATTTTTCAGTTTTAACAGAAAAAGGATTATTCGGTATATTTGGTCCTACAGGTAGTGGTAAATCCAGTATTCTTGATGCAGTGACCATTGCTCTTTATGGCAGGATTTCCAGAGATACCAAGGAATTTATAAATAAAGAAACGGGAGAGCTCTATGTATTTTTTAAGTTTTGTTTAGCTGAAGACAATGTCTATACAATTGAGAGAAAACTTAAGATATCTGATGCCGGTGGTTATAAAACTACACTATCCCGACTTGTAATAAAAGAAGATGACAGAGAAAAAATTTATGATAAAGTTAGTGAAATAGATAATAAAATAGAAGAGATTATTGGTTTGAATCATCAGGATTTTATGAGGACTGTAGTCCTGCCCCAGGGAAAATTTAGCCGTTTTCTTAAATTGGCCGGTAGGAAAAGGCGGGATATGCTGGAGAGGATTCTTGGCCTGGAGGAATTTGGAGAAAGATTGATGGAAAAGTTGAAAAAGCAGAAGAAAGCAAGGAAAGATAAAAGAAAAGAAATAAATGCCGTATTACAAAAGTATGAAGAAGTGTCAGAAGAAAAAATTGAAGAAGAAGAAGAGAGGTTAAATGATCTAAAAGAAGAATATAATAAGACAACTGAAGATTTAAAAGAAAAAATAGATGAGTATAATAAATATAAACAGATTCGCAAACTTCAGGATGAACTGGAAGAGTATAAAAAACAGGAAGAAAAACTAACAGAAGTAAAAGAAGAAATTGAAGAAATAAAGGTTAAACTAAAAAAAGTAAAAAAGGCTGTAAATATTAAAAGTGATTTACAGAGATATACAGAGTGTAATAAAAAAATAAAAGCTAACAAAAAAGAATTAAGTAATTTAGTAACGGCAATAGCACAATTATCTGCAAAAAAGAAAAAACTGGACAGGGAATTTAAGAGTCTGGACAAGAAAAAGAATAAAGAGATTCCACAATTAAGCGAGAAAAAAGTTATAATAAAAACTGCTCTTAAGTTAAAAAAGAAAAATGAAGATATTAAAAAAAGTATTACTGATAAAGAGAGTGAAGTTCAGAATTTGAAGGAAGAAAAAAATAAATTGCAATCGAAGTTAAATAATATAAAAGAAAAGGTAAATAAACAGGAAGATAAAATAGAGAAAAAAGAAAACAAAATGGAAAAACTACAGGTTTCAGCTGATTATAGAAAAGCCATAAATTCTGGTTTAGAACTTGAAAATGATTATCAACAGCAGAAAGAACAATTGGATAAAATTAAAAAAGACAAAAAAAAGATTACTGATAATATTAATGATGAGGAAGAAAAACTGGATAGATTAAAAGTGCAGTTAAAGGAAATCGAAGCAGAAGTAATACAGAGTTATGGTCAGGAAATAAAAATAGAAGAGGATAAAAAAGAAAAGTTTAATATTAAGCTTAAAATACTTACTAAAAATTTGGAATCTAAACAAAATAAATTAGAAAAGATCAAACAGGATATTAAAGAAAGTGAAAAGAAAAATATGGCCGGTTTATTAGCCCGAGATTTAGAGGATGGAGAACTCTGTCCTGTTTGTGGGGCAGTTACACATCCTCGTGTCGCTGAAGAGATAGATATAGATTTAACTGACAAAAAAGAAAAAAGAGAAAAACTGGAAAGTAAAATTAATTCTTTACAGGAAAATAAAAATGATATAACATCAAATTTAAAAATATTAGAAAATACTATAGGAAAATTAATAAAAGAAAAAGATGATTTGATAGCTTCACTTACTAATACAACTGCAGATCTATATAAACTTAAATTTACAGATTTTACTTCCCGGAATCAATTAAAAACAAATAGAAATGAAATTAAAGATAAGATCAATAAATTAAAAGGTAGTTTAAATAGAAATAAAGATAATTTAAATGAAGTAGAAGAAAAGTTAGAGGAACAGCAGAAAACAGCTGATAATTTGAAGAAAAAATATATTAAAAAGGTAGGAGAATTAAAAATTGCTAGTTTTAAGACAGAAAGTAAACAAATTAGTAAAAAAGATGAAAAGCAGGAAGAAGTACAGCAAAAACTAAAGACCATTAAAAATACAATAAAAGTAAATAAAAAGAAACAGGAGAAGTTGCAAAATGAATTTAATGAAAAGGATAAGATACTAATTCAGGAAAGAAATACACTGCAAAACTTACAGGAGCAATTTGCAAAAAATGAAAAGAAAATAAAAGATAGAGTTGGAGATAAAGAGCCTCAAAATTTTTTATATGAGATAAAGCAGAGAGAAAAACAGTTAAAAGAAGAGGTAGAAAGGAAAAAAGAAGAAAAGCAAAAAGCAGAAAAAGACCTTAATAATAAGCAAAATAGTAAAAATACTATAAAAGATAGGCTGGAAATATTAGAAAAAGAAACAGATGAATTAAAGATACTGCTTGATAAAAAGATTGCTGAATTTAAATTCAAAGATATTGAGCAAGCGCGGAGTTATTTACAGTGGCAGGAAAATATTGAAAGCTGGAAGAAGGAAATAAAAGATTATGAAAACAGGGAAGCTAAAATAACTAATAATATAAAAAGGTTAAAAAAAGAATTGGACGGTGAATCTATAACAAAAAAACAGTGGAATAAAATAAAAGATGAAAAAATAACTCTTGAAAAAAAGCAGGAAGAACTGAGAGAAAAAATAGGTGGACAGAAAAAAACAATTGCAACATTAATCAAAGATCTTAAAGATAAAAAGCAAAAAATCGAGGAGAATGAAGAAGTTAATCATGAATTATCATTGATTAAAGAAATAAATGACCTAATTCGGGGTAAGAGTTTTGTTGAATTTGTGGCTATCAGGAAATTACGATATATTGCCCGTGAAGCTTCTAAAAGACTTATGGAAATAACCAATAATAGATATAAGCTGGAATTAAATGAACAGGGTGAATTTGTTATCTGTGATCTTTATAATGGCGGGGTGAAAAGAGGTTGTAATACACTTTCTGGTGGAGAAACCTTTTTAACTTCACTGTCTTTAGCTCTGGCTTTATCTTCACAGATACAATTAAAAGGTAGTTCTAATATGGAATTCTTTTTCCTGGATGAAGGTTTTGGTACCCTTGATAATAATCTCCTCGATATAGTTATGAATTCCCTGGAGAAACTTCAGGATGAAAAATTATCAGTTGGTATTATTACTCATGTAGAAGAATTAAAAAACAGGGTTCCTGTAAAATTAATGGTAAAACCAGCACAACCGGGAATTAGTGGTACAAAGGTTCAAATTGAATATTGAATAACAGGGAGGGATAAGTTGTGGAGTGTCCTTTTTGTCAACTTAAAGAATATGTTTGTGAGAATAAACTTGCTTTTGCTATTTATGATAAATACCCTGTAAATGAAGGGCATATGCTAATTATTACTAAAAGACATGTTGACGTTTTTTTTAATACCACCAAAGAAGAAAAAAAAGCTATAATGGATTTGTTGGAAAAATGCAAAAATATTTTAGATAAGAAATTTAATCCTGATGGATATAACATAGGTGTAAATTGTGGAGAAGAAGCAGGTCAGACAATTATGCATTTACATGTACATATAATTCCTAGATTTAAAGGAGATATTGCTGATCCTACCGGGGGAGTTAGGGGGGTGATTCCTGAAAAGAGAGTGTATAGGGGTTAACTTATAATCTTTCTTTCCAATCTATTAAGCCGGTATTCAAGTTTGTCCTTTTCTTCTTTGGAATTTTCAATAAGGGGTCTGTTATGCTTAAGATATAATAGACCATTTTTGCTATATGTTTTTGCTTTTTTATAGTTTTTTTCCCTGTGTTCATAATATTTAGCCAGTTCACGGTAGGGGAATAGTCCGCCACTTTGTCGTGAAAGCATGTCTTTCCAGATGGTAACGGCTTTTGACCATTTATTAGCTCTTTTATACTGCCAGCTTAATTTAATATCTATTTTGCGTTTAAGAATAGAGGAATTTGCTTTTTTTCTTGCCTTTTTCAGGATATTAATACTGTCCGCAAGTTTTTTTCTTTTTTGCAGTAATTTACCGAGATTAAATAATTCTGCTGCTGATAACTGAAGCCGGTGTGGAGAATTATGTACTTTTAATAAGTGAGTAGTTAAAGTTACAAGTGAAATGATATCGAGCATATTATGTTTAAAGACAGGTGGTAAATTAACCGGGTCTTTATTTTCCAGATAATCAAAATATATATGGGGAATTTCACTGCCCAGGATATCATTTTCTCTTTCAAACTGTAAAATATTTTCTTCCAGGTTATTTAAACAGCAGGATTCAAGATATGACCAGATTCGTCGGGATAAATGTAATAAGTCCAGATGAAGATCATATTTTATTGCAGGTAGTTTATTTAATATAAGTCTTGTTTTTAATAATGGTAAATCAAAACATTTACCATTAAAACTGAGCAAAACTGTTTTTTGTAAGTTATTAATTAAATTGTTTAGCATTGCTGTTTCTTCATCAAAATCACGCATAAAATACTGTTCAACAATAAAATTATCATCATTAAAATAGCCGACTCCAACAAGGAAAGCTACTGTTCCTGTACCACCCATAAGGCCGGTAGTTTCAGTATCTATAAATAACATATTATTAAAATTTACTGTGACATTCCCCTTGTTTTTACCACTTAAGTTATTTATATCCTTCTGTTTAAACCCGGTTATGTCTTTAAGCTGATAAAGGCCGTGTTTATAATCGGATTTAAATTTTATTTTTCGATGAAAGTATTGACCATTTTCTCGAGTAATAATTTTCCCGCTTATAAGGTCAATCAACTTTTTATTACAAATATTTTTCCGATCATCATTTTGATTGGGTTTACCGTAATTTTCTTTATCAAGTTTGTTTAGTTTTTCCCTGAGATTCATATAATGTTGCCTCCTTAAGGAGAATAAGGGAATATTTTTTGGCTTCTGGGCCGACTTCATTAACTGGACCTACACAGGCTGGACATCCTGCTTCACAGGGACATTCAGAGAGATGTGTTTTTGCTCTATTTAATAATTTATTATGAATTGTATATAGTTTTTCACTCATCCCTAATCCTCCGGGATATGAGTCATAAATATAGATTGTTGGTTTAGCTGTATAGGGTGATCTAATCTGAGTTGAAGATTTAATATCTCCTGGGTCACACATTAAATAGAGGGGTGCTATATTTTCCAGTAAGTTTGCTATCCCGAGCAATCCACTTTCCATTCCTTTTCTACCAATTCTATTTTCCAGTGAAAGGGGTACAGAGAACCAGTAAGCAGTAGTATGCATTTCAACTTCGGGCAGATTAATATCTCCATAACCAACATTTTCATGAGTAACAAATTTAACCTTCTTGAACATGGTTGCTTTGGCTGTTACCACTACTTCACCATGTTCAATACCTGTATTTTTTACTTCTTTTTTATCAAAACGGTCAAGTACCCTCAAATCTACTGCCAGGTTGGCATCTGTATAGTAATTGACATTCACTTCTTTTACATATGCTTTTTTACCATCATAATCAAGTTCTTTAACCTGATATTGTTTACCACCATGGATATATATTGCATTTTTGTGAATAGTGGTTGGGGCACTGAAGTGATCCACTCTACCAATAACAGTTGTATTGGGTTTGTTGCTGATATTTATTACAGAAAAATCATCAGAACTGGCACTCCTTAAACTTATATCTTCTGCCGGATATCTTTCCGCCATCCAGTACCACTTACTGCCGCTGTGGCGCAAAACTCTCTTTTCTTCCAGATAGGACAAGATTTCCGCTGTGGTTTCTACCCCAAAGTTCTCATCATCAGAAAAGGGCAGTTCAAAGGCTGCACATTTTATGTGAGCCATTAAAATCAATAAGTTATTGGGGTTAATCAGGGCACATTCGACAGGTTTTTTGAAAAAATAGTCGGGATTGTTAACAATGTATTGATCCAGGGGGCTGCTGGAAGCAATCATTAGAGCAAGAGAATAATCATTTCTTCTGCCTGCTCTTCCTGCCTGTTGCCAGGTACTGGCTATTGTACCCGGATAACCGGCCATAATACAGACATCAAGCTGGCCGATATCTATTCCCAGTTCCAGGGCATTGGTGCTGACAACTCCACAGATTTTACCTTCTCGTAGACCCTGCTCAATTTTTCTTCTTTCTCCGGGTAAATATCCACCCCGGTATCCCCGTATTTCTTTTTTATCTTTAAATAGTTTTTGCAGATAAGATAAAAGAATTTCGGTTCGCAACCTGCTT
>CAYRVO010000025.1:0-7239 GCA_964427565.1 uncultured Halanaerobiales bacterium
CGGTTCTTTTTTACCATTTCTTCAATTTCAGGCAGGGGATATTTATTCATATCAATAACATTATCGAGAAAACGTGTGGCTTTTCTGGTTACATCTTCTAGTTTGTCATAGTCTAGCTCAGGATTTTCATCGTCAAATTTAACCATATGTGAAAGGTTTATGGAGCCGAGATTACATGCCTCGTAAGGTAAAAGAGGCTGCTCTCCACAAGGATTTGTACTCTCTATTTCCCCTAGTTGTGGTGTGGGGTTATGTCTGTTAATTTCATCAATGAAAATTATCCCCGGTTCACCATTTTCATGGGCCATTTTCACTATTTTATTAAAAACATCTTGGGCTTTCAGCTGACCGGTAACTTTACCATTTCGGGGATTAATAAGATCATATTCTTCATCATTTTTTACTGCTTCCATAAAATCATCAGTTACAGCAACTGAGATATTAAAATTATTTAGTTTATCTTCATCTTCTTTGGCAGTTATAAAATTCATTATGTCGGGATGATCTACTCGCAGGATACCCATATTGGCTCCCCGCCTTTTGCCCCCCTGTTTTACAGTATTTGTTGCTGAATCAAAAATTTCCATGAAGGAGATAGGACCACTTGCTATACCACCTGTTGATTTTACAATATCATCTCTGGGGCGTAAACGTGAAAAACTGAATCCTGTACCACCACCACTTTTCTGTATCAGGGCTGTGTTTTTCACAGATTCAAATATTCCTTTCATACTATCTTCTACCGGGAGAACAAAACAGGCACTTAATTGTTGTAGGTCATTATCTGCATTCATTAATGTAGGGGAATTAGGGAGAAAATCAAGATTGGACATAATTTCAAAGAAATCTTGTTCATCATTTTCTACGGGTTCATCGTAGTTTTTATTGGCTGCTGCAATGTTGGCAGCTACTCTGTGAAACATTTTCTCAGGTGTTTCTATTAATTCACCTTCAGAGTTCTTCTTTAAATATCTTGATTCTAATACTTTAATTGAATTTGGAGTTAATTGAATATTTTTTGCCATTTTTCCACCTCTTATTTCAGATTGAATATAGTCTGAGAGTGATCATATATAGTCACTCTCAGGACAAGATTAACTCAACACATCGTGTGCTTCGGCCGGATTTTAAGCTTTGACTTGCTCGATGCGCTAATGCTGGCCCGACCTTGCATTGTTATTAATATTAAATCTTAAATATGAATATTGATATGTAATGTTTATATTATATCATTGAAATAGAGAATAGTAAAGAGAAAAAACAATATATAGTGGGCAAAAAAATAGAACACACTATATATAGTGTGAATGTTATTCGATATAGATATGTAGATATTTTAAACAAATAGAAAGAAGGGAATAAAACTTGTTTGTAGTATAATTATATAAAGGGTACGAGATATGAAAATGGGGTGAATAAATTCTTAGATGTATTATGTATATATTCTGGAATGTAGTGATGGAACTTTATATACAGGTTGTACTAAAAATATAAAAAAAAGAATTAAAGTACATAATAAAGGAGAAGGTGCTAAATATACACGGGGCAGGCTACCGGTAAAACTTAAATACTGGGAAATAAGCAGAAATAGAAGTAAAGCTCAAAAAAGGGAATATCAATTAAAACAATATAGTAGAAAACAGAAAAAACAGTTAATAGCTAAATATTAATTAAAATCACCAATAAGAATGGGCTCTACTTCCAGTTTTATACCACTGATATTCAGGACTTTATGCTGTACAATTTCTATTAGTTTATATATATCCCTGGCTGTAGCATCACCCAGGTTAATAATAAATCCCGCATGTTTTGGGGACACCTGGGCATCTCCCACACGGGTACCTTTTAGACCGGCTTTTTCTATTAAACTTCCGGCATAATGACCGGTAGGTCTTTTAAAAGTACTGCCAGCACTGGGCCAGCTCAGGGGTTGCTGGGTTTTTCTTTTGCCGTTTAATGTTTTCATAGTTGATAAAATATCTTTATGCTTACCTGGTTTTAATTTAAGAGTTGCCCTGACAGCGATTAATGGTTTTTCCTGGAGGATACTATGCCGATAATTAAAAGCAAGTTCTTTTTTTGTATAATTTTTTTCCCGGCCATCATAAGTTAAGGTAAGTACATTTTTAACAATGTCTTGTATTTCTTTACCATAAGCACCAGCATTCATATATAAAGCACCACCCAGGGAACCCGGAATCCCACTGATAAACTCCAGTCCAGTTAAATTTTTATTTAGAGCTTTTTCAGCAAGGGTGTTAAGGGTTAATCCACATTCGGCTTTAAGGGTATTATTGTTAATTTTTACAGTATTTAATTTACCGGTATAGATTATAATACCTCTAAATCCTTTATCACCGGCAATTACATTGCTACCTTTACCTAATACAAAATAGGGTAAATTACTATTGTTAATTATTGCCAATGCTTTTTTTAAGGAGTTGATACTACCAGGTATCAAAAAAATATCAGTTGGGCCACCAACTTTAAAAGAAGTATACTTTTTTAGAGGTATATCTAAATTTACCTGTAAGTTTTTAATATGCTTAAGTTTGTTTATTAAGTTTTTTTTCTGTATCATATATATACACTCCCTATATTATTTTATCATAATTTTGTGAACTTACAAAGGGATTTATTTTATAAGATTTTTTTGCTAAAAGAAATATATTATATTAATATGTATATAGATGCTATTTAGACATTATTACAGAGGGTGAATTACATGAAATTTACAAAAGTTCCTGTACATAAAGTGAAAAAAAATGGAGAACAACCCAGAAAAAATTTTGATAATGAATCACTGAAACAACTTGCTGGTTCAATAAAAGAAATTGGTCAATTACAGCCAATTATTATTCAAAAAAAAAATAATGAATATTTATTGATAGCTGGTGAGAGGAGATTAAGAGCTATCAGAAAAATGGGGAAAGAGAAAATTGCAGCAATGGTTATTGAGCAAGATCTAAAAGATTTTAAAATTCAACAGATGCAATTGGTAGAAAACTTACAGAGGGAGGATTTAAATTGTCTGGAGCGGGCTGTGTTTATTAAAAACTTTATAGAACAGAACAATCTAACAAAAAAGGAAGCAAGTAAAAAACTAGGGATTCCCCGGACAACCCTTATTGAGTGGCTAAATATACTTACTGTTAAAGCAAAATACCAGCAGGCTGTTTTAGATAATGATTCTGCGGTAACTCTTTCTCATATTACCCTGGCTAATAATCTTGCTCATACAACAGGTGATCCTACTAAAATAAAACAATTACTGGACACCGTTATTCAATATAATTTAACCAGAAAAGAAACCCGCTTTATACTGGACTTATACTCCAGGCATTTACATTTACCTATTGAAGAAGCAATTAATACTGTTTTAATTAAGCGAGAAAGAGATAAACATTGGGAATCAAAAGGGAGTGAAAAAAAGAAGACTAAGGATAAAATACGTAGTCTAGTGAGAATATTTAACCGTACAGGAGAAAAACTAGAAGATGTTATGGAAAGTATAGGTGAACTGGATGAAAAAAACAAAGAAAAAATCATAGATGAGTTTGTATATATTTATCAGTTACTGGAAATAATCATCCCGGAAATAAGGGATCTAAATAAAGATGAGTTGATTAATAAATTACAGAATGAAATATAATTTGAGGCTAGCATTTAAATTATCATAAAGACTTTTGTAGGATTATTTTTTAAAAAGATTGTTAAATAAAAAAGAGAAGGTGGTATAATATGGCAAAGAGAGTTTTAATAAGTGTATCTGATAAAACCGGGGTTGTTAAGTTAGCACAGGGATTAGTTGATTATGATTTTGAAATTGTTTCAACAGGAGGAACAGCCAGGAAATTAAAAGAGAATGGTTTAAATGTAATTGATGTAAGTGAAGTAACAGGTTTTCCAGAAATGATGGATGGGAGAGTAAAGACACTTCATCCAGCAGTTCATGGTGGTTTGCTTGCTGTTAGAGATAATAAAAGTCATCTAAATGAACTAAAAGAGCAGGGTATAAAACCTATAGATATGGTAGTTGTAAATCTCTATCCTTTTGCAGAGACTATCAGTAAACCGGATGTTACTTTAAATGAAGCAATTGAAAATATCGATATCGGTGGTCCTACTATGATTAGATCAGCTGCTAAGAATTATGAGGGTGTTAGTATAGTAACTGATCCCCGTGATTATGATAATATTTTGGAAGAATTGGAAAAAACCAATGGCGAAATAAGTCTTGATACCCGTAAAAAATTGGCGGTTAAAGCTTTTGAGTCAACAGCTAAATATGATCAAATGATTTATAGATATTTAAAAGAAGATCAATCTTTGTCGGAGACATATGATATAGCACTGACAAAGAAGATGAATTTGCGTTATGGGGAAAATCCTCACCAGAAAGCTGCTTTTTATGAAGATAAAACGATTAATGAACCATCTATTACTACAGCAGAACAATTACACGGTAAGGAGTTGTCATTTAATAATATAAATGATACCAATGGTGCGCTGGAAATTGTGAAGGAATTTTCTGAACCGACAGTTGCAGTAATAAAGCATACTAATCCCTGTGGACTGGCAGTTGCTGATGATGTATATACTGCTTATAAACGAGCATATGCAGGTGATCCTGTATCTGCATTTGGTAGCATTGTTGCTTTAAATCGAAGGGTCGATAGAAAGACAGCTCAGGAAATTGCTGGACCGGATAAATATGTAGAGGTAGTTATTGCCCCTGAGTATGATGAAGAAGCATTATCTGTTCTGCAGGAGCGCTGGGATAAAGTCAGAATTTTAAAGACAGGTGATCTGAACAGAAAATCAAGAAAAGATAAATATGAATATAAAAAAGTAACGGGTGGCCTACTTGTTCAGGACAGAAATATGCTTGATTATGAAGAAGACAAATTAAAAGTAGTCACTGAAAATAAGCCGGGTGCAGAATTGAAAAAGGAGTTATTATTTGCCTGGAAGGCAGTTAAACATGTCAAATCTAATGCAATAGTAATGTCCCGGGATAAAGCACTGGTAGGTGTAGGTGCCGGACAGATGAGTAGGGTAGATGCTATGATTATTGCTGCCCGTAAGGCAGAAGAGAAAACAGAAGGAGCAGTAGTGGCTTCAGATGCATTTTTTCCTTTCCGGGATGCAGTTGATGAAGCAGCTAAAAATGATGTAAAAGCTATTATTCAACCTGGTGGATCTATTAGAGATGAAGAAGTTATTGAAGCTGCTAATGAGCATGGTATTGTAATGCTTTTTACCGGTTATAGACATTTTAAACATTAGAAACTCAAACTTTAAAAAATATTTTCCAGCAATAATTTCTCCTGTTCATAGATGGCTGTCAGTAATTTTCTGGCTATAGCTATTTCGGACAGGAGTTCTTTTTTGTTTTTTTGGTTTATAAGTACTGAAATACGGGTTAATGTTATTTCCAGGTCATGTAATTCACCCTGATCCTTTAAAATAGGTATTATTTTACTTAAGCTATTCCATTTGTTATTGATTTTTATATCAAGAGATTTTGCTTTTTCCCACTTATTGAGAATAGTATAATTTTTTAAGTTTAGCAGTATATTTTTTAATTTACTTGTTGAATTTTCCAGATAATTATTGCCTGCATAGGCTATTGAGAAGATTATGATAAGCATAATTAAGACTCCAATTAACTGTTTCATAAGATCATTCCTCATTTTCTTTTTTCTGTAGAATGAGTTGTCCTTTATTGTTGAGAGCTGCAAAGAGGATTTCTGTTTCTGTATCAATATTAAATTTAGCTAGTGTTGTGTACAACCAATCTTTATCAAGATCAATTATCTCTAAATTTTTTTCCAGGATCTGACCATCAATTATTAAAGAGGTTGGAATTCCTTCATAATCAGTTTTTATATCAAGGTCTGAAGGTGTTAGAGGTCTTTTCTGTGATTTGGGGATAACACTTATCTGGCCTGTAGTTTCCATTACTGCAAATTCAACATTTTCAATTGTATTGTAGCCCTGGATTCTTAACTGTTCCAGTAGATCATTAATATTTATTCTCAATTTTTTCAATTCATTTTCTACTATTTTGCCGTTTTCTATTAACACAGTAGGTCTACCACAGATAATTGCCCGGGCCCAGGAGCTTTTCATGGTAAGTAGTGAAATAAATTCCTGGAAGGAAAGGAGGAGTAAAATGGGCACAAAACTATATAAAAGAGGTATACCTATATCTTCCATGGGGATAGCTGCCAGGGCAGAGATCATTATTGTTATAGCCAGCTCATAGGGTTGTAATTCGCCTATTTGTCTTTTGCCCATAATTCTGATTACAGCTATTACAACCCCATATAAAATTAGAGTTCTGGCAATAACTATAAGCATAGTTTAATCTCCCTGTTAAAAATTTTTGTATAAGTGTGTTTAAGCTATTAATATTATAAATAGAAAGAGCTTTCCTTATTCTGATATATCTATAATTTCTGTTTTTTCAATTGCCTCCTCAATTAATATATCAATATCCAAATTTTTTTCTGCTTCTATTGATTCCTGTAATCTGGGTTTAGTAATTGGATTATCCGGTACCATTATTGTACAGCAATCTTCATAAGGCTGGATAGATGTTTCATAGGTATTGATATATTTTGCTGTGGCAATTATTTCGTTCTTGTCTCTGGTAATTAAGGGGCGAAGAACCGGTAAATCTGTAACTGCATTGATTACTGATAAACTCTCCAGGGTCTGACTGGCAACCTGACCCAGGTTTTCACCTGTTATCAGGGCCATATTGTTATTATTTCTGGCTATTGCCGTAGCTATACGGAACATCATCCGTCTCATAACTGTTATGTAATATTTGGGCTGACATTTTTCCTGAATAGCCTGCTGTATGGAAGTAAAATAGGCAATATATAATTTAATATTATTCCCGTATTTACTGAGTATTTTACAGAGATCAATCACCTTTTCTTTTGCTCTATTTCCCGTATAGGGGAAGCTGTGAAAATAGACTGCTTCCAGTTGTATTCCTCTTCTCATTGCTGACCAACCGGCTACTGGACTGTCTATTCCTCCTGAGAGTAATAATAATCCCTTTTCACTCGTGCCCACAGGTAGGCCTCCAGGTCCTGAGATTTCTTCTGTATATACATAGGCATAGTTTTTTCTTATTTCAACATTTAACTCATAATCATAATTTTCCAGATCTACGGTTAATTTTTCTTTGTTTTTATTAATGTTTGTCCACAGATAAGAACC
>CAYRVO010000025.1:7339-10674 GCA_964427565.1 uncultured Halanaerobiales bacterium
ATATGAGGGGCCCCATCGGCAGGTGTATTTATTTTTATCTGGGGCATAGATTCTTTTATTTTTTTCAGAAAGTAATTTTTCAATTCTGCAAGTTTTTTATTCCGGGGATTGGTAACAGATAGATCAGGAAGTTTGTTAACAGCTGATTCAAATCCTGCTATACCCGGCATATTTTCTGTTCCTGAACGGATATTATTTTCTTGCCCACCTCCATGTAGTAGGGGCTGCAAATCTGTCCCATCTTTTATATAAAGAGCACCAATTCCCTTGGGACCATGGATTTTATGTCCACTAATAGTATAGAGATCGATATTCCACTCAGCTGGTGTTGATAATATTTTTCCAAAAGCCTGGACACCATCAACATGAAAGAAAGTATGTTTATTGTGATTTTTTATAATTTGTGCGGCTTTTTTTACTGGTTGTACTGTACCAATTTCATTATTAACATGCATTATACTGACAAGTATTGTTTCAGGTTTAAGTGCTTTTTTTAGTTGTTTTAAGGATATTTTCCCTTCTTTGTTAACAGGAAGATAGGTTATTTTAAAACCCATATTTTCTAAATGCTTACAGACATTAAGTACGGCTTTATGTTCTATAATGGTTGTAATAATATGATTACCTCTATTGGAGAACTTGCTACTGATCCCCTTTAAAGCAAGATTATTGCCCTCTGTACCCCCGGAAGTAAAGTAAATTTCTTTTTTCTTAGCCCCCAATCTTGAGGCGATACTGCCCCTTGCTTTCTTAATTATTTTCTCTGCCTCAAGTCCTTTTTTATGTAAAGAAGAGGGATTCCCATAATTTTCAGTTATTGTTTTTAATATTTGTGTTTTAACTACAGACAATGGTTTTGTAGTAGCACTATTATCAAGATATATTTCCGTCACTAATTAAACCTCCATGTAGATAATTTTTTCTACTTAAGATAGTTGTATAATTGAACTATTTTATAATTAATACACTATTTAGCAGATTAATTTATAATATTGTACTTCCATTATTATATCACAAATTGAAACAACTTAAAGTCAGGGTTTAAATCTTTTTATATCTTCTCCAGTTATTGCTCTTGTGATGAACATACTTGCTAAATATAATAGGCCCAGAGATAAAAGAATAGCTAATGTTTTAACAGAGAAGCTAAAATTTTGATATAGATGTTCAAGATAAGGATTAATTAATAAGAGAATAGAACTGCAAAAAAGTGGTTTGAAATATTCATTTTTTATATCAAAATGGAAACCAATTTTATTACCTATAGAAATAAAATTGAGGAGAGCTGCAATGAGATAACCAGTTGTAATAGCTATAGCTGTTCCTATAATGCCTGGTTTTAGTATTATTGTTAAATAATATATACCACCAAGTTGAATTGTGGAGCCAATTGTCAGGTTTCTTACTGTCAACCTGGGGGCACCTAATCCATTTAGCATACCTGAAGAAATATTTAAAAAGTATATAAAAGTAGAACTAAAAGCCAGTAAAGACAATATTTGACCTGCTTCTGGAATAGAGAATAAAAGTCTGCAGATATCTGCACCTCTACAAATATAGATAATGGTTACCGGGAAACCAAGATAAGTAGTTATTCTAATAATATCACGGTAATTCCTCTTTATTTTTTCCATATTATTTTGAGCATAGGCTTCTGATATAGTGGGAATTAGGCTTGTGGTTAAGGCAATAGTAATAACTGTGGGTAATAGTATTAATTGCATAGCCATACCACTTAGCTGTCCATATAGTGAAGTAGCTTCTGCAGTGGTTTTACCACTTAATCTAAGTTGACGGGGAATAAGAATAGCACGGGCACTCATCATTAATGAATTAATCAAACGTCCGGTTGTTATAGGTATTGCCAGATTAAATATATTTCTAAAACTTTTTTTGTATGAATGTTTTTCCCCGGAATTTTTTTTGTTTTGAAGTGTGCTTCGAAATTTTAAAAATAGATAAATAAGAATCAATAGACTAAATGCTTCTCCAACAGCAATACCCATAGCTATAGCAGCTGCCTGGTATTTTAAGCCCAGGGAGTTAACCATATTTATAATTATCAGAGTAGCAATTATACGAGTTAATTGTTCTATTATTCGTGATAGTGCTGTGGGATTCATATTATGGAAACCCTGAAAAAAGCCTTTTAATGATGCTCCTATTGGACAGAAGATAAGAGCCGGGCTGATAGTGATTAAGATAAGATTTGTTCGGGGATCACTGAAAAGATTATGGGCAATCATATTAGCTGAGTAATATAAGCTTACAGAGGTTAATGTCCCCAGAAGGGCTGTGAATATTAAGGAAATTTTCAAAAGTTGAAATGCGCCTGTAATATTATTATTTGTCACTTTTTCCGGAATTAATTTTGATATAGCTACAGGGAATCCAGCCGTAGAAATTAGTAACATAGTCATATAAAGGGGATAAACCATCTGAAATAAACCCAGTCCTTCATCCCCGACATACTTGACAAGTATTATACGCAGGAAAAAGCCCATAATACGAGTTATTAAACCGGAGATCATTAATATAAAAGCACCTGTAAGAAAAGATTGTTTTTTCATTAAATCCCAGCTTTCATTTAGAAATGTCTTAAGAAGATAACATAATTTTTTGGCAGTTGCCAGTTTAAATTTGATTAAATTAAGGGGTAAATCTACAAAAATAATTGTTATTAATATATATGGTTGAAAAGCGACGATATTGACACCTAATTTGGTTTATGGTAAAATTTATCTACAAAGTTGATTAAAACACTCGGGATTAAATGAGGGGTATGATTGTGAAATTAAAGACAATTGCATAACCCATTTTCTCTGGCAAAAAATAAGGTCCAGTATTAATAATATCATTGATTCATTGACACTGGAACAATTAATAGAGGAAGCACAAAATCCTAAATTTGAAGGAAGTGATTTGTGTGAATGAAATTTATTTTGATAATGCGGCAACTACTCCTCTGGATCCTGAAGTTAAAAAAGCAATGGAACCCTATTATTCAAAATATTGTGGTAATCCTTCCAGTATACATTCTACCGGACAGGCCAGTGCAGAGACTATCAAAAGGGCAAGAGAGAAAGTTGCAGAGTTGCTGGGGGCTGAAAAAAGTGAGGAAATAATTTTTACCAGTGGTGGTACTGAAGCAGATAATCTTGCTATTAAAGGTGTTGCAATGGCTTTGAAAAATAAAGGTAATCATATTATTACTTCTGCTATTGAACATCATGCTGTGATTAGAACCTGTCAGTTTTTAGAAAAATATATGGATTTTGATGTAACATATTTGCCAGTAGATAAAGATGGTTTTGTTAAAATTGAGGATTTAAAAG
>CAYRVO010000026.1:0-10532 GCA_964427565.1 uncultured Halanaerobiales bacterium
CATATTACTGTTGGGATTATAAGCAACTCCCGTTTCTTTTTCTTTCATTAAACCTATCATAGTGTCTATGAATTGTGGATGTAGAATTACATCATTATTTAGGTTTGCTATATAATCTGCTTCTTTTAATAATTTTTGAAAATCAATTTTCGTAATATTATACTTTTTTGATTTCTCTTCTGTTAAATAGGGATCATAAACTATTATTTGCAGTCCAAATTTTGTAAGTTTTTTTACCATGTTTTGAGCAATTTTGCCGAACCCTATAAAACCAAGTTTTTTGTTTTTCATACTATAAATAGGTCGGTGTACATTAAAATCCCATACCTTTTTATTTTTAATATCTTTATTATAAAGGCTTACTTTTCTTATAGAATCAAATAATAATGCTATAGTATGATTTGCTACTTCATCAATACAATAATCGGGAACATTTACTACTGTAACTTCATGTTCTGTAGCTGATTCAATATCTACTGAATCTACACCTATACCATAACATCCTACAACTTTAAGTTCCGGTAAATAATCAAATACCTTTTTACCAATTTTGGCATATTGAACTATTAAACCATTTACATCTCGCGGAACAATTTTGAGAATATCCTCTTCTGTTTTACATTGAGCACTTAATACTTCTATATTGTGTTTATTTAAAATATCTTCTTCCTGTCTTATCGAGTCAAATTTATAATCAGTAATCATGACTTTGTGTTTGGGCATATAAAAACCTCCTGCTCCATAATTATAAATATTTAATTCAGGAAACTACTCCATGTAAAATATTTCCTCTTCTATCATATTAAACACAGGTTTACCATCTTTTTGTTTTAAAATACCATTCATAAATTCCTGCCATTTTCTCCCGATTTTATTACTGGTTACTTTATCTAAAGCCTTATTATAATCATCTGCTTCCATATAAGCATATAAAGTATCTTCTTTCATGAAAATACTATAATTTTTTATTCCTGCATTTTTATGAAGTTTCCAGACTTTTTTACACAATTGAATTTCTTCTTCACTTCCCTCTGGTTCCGTATTAGAATCAGGACATGAGTCCATTAATAATTTATGTCTCCTCTTATATTCATCTTCCATACCTGGTTTACATTCCATCAAAAACATTACTCTACCCATTTTTTACACCCTTTCTTAAATATCTTTATCTATTCTTTTAATCAATCTCTTTCCTTAATTGATCTCCTGCAATAGCTAAAAGCATTATACCGCCCGTAATTATATTCTGCCAATCAGATGAAACACTTTTTAATAACAAACCATTATTAAGAGATCCTATTAATAAAACACCCAGTGTTGTACCAATAATAGTACCTTTACCACCATCTAAACTAGTTCCTCCTAAAATAACAGCTGCAATAACACTCATTTCTAAACCAATACCTGCCTGGGGAGCACCCGCACCCATTTGTGATGTTTGAATAATTCCTACTAAAGCAGCAATAATAGCACTTAAAACATAGGTCATTAACTTTATTTTATCCACTTTTATTCCTGCAAATAATGCTGACCTTTCATTACTACCTATAGCATATATAGATTTCCCGTATATAGTTTTTTTCATTATTATATAGAAAATAATAAATGCTAAAATATAATACCATATTTGATTGCTCAAACCAAAAATCATACCTCTTCCTAATTTACCAAAGACAGGATCCAATATTGCAGCTGTTGAACCACTATTAACAACAAACGCAAGTCCACGTGCAATAGACATTGTCGCAATAGTAGTTATCAGAGGATTAATTTTTAATTTAGTTACTGACAATCCATTAATCAGACCAAATATTACACCAACTAATAATCCCAATAATATTGCATATTTCAATCCTACTATAGTGTGAAATTTTGCAACAACTATTCCTGCCAGCGCATACACACTACCAACAGAAATATCTAAACCACCCATAATTATTACCATGGTTTCTGCCAGGGCAATAATTCCAATGGCTGAACTATACAAAATTATATTTTTGAAATTCATTATACTGAAAAAACATGGCGAAATAATAGTAAAAGTAGAAATTATTATAATAAATAATAAAATCAAAAATATACCATCATATTTTACATTATCTTTTATTAACTTATAAATCATATTCGCCGCAACCTCCTAAGGCCATTTCTAATAATACTTCCTTGCTAGCTTTAGACCCTTCTATTTCACCCGCTATTTCACCATCACACATAACTATAATTCTATCACTAACATCCATTACTTCTTCATAATCTGAAGAAACAATAATAATACTTAATCCTTTTTTCGCTAAATTTCTTAGCATCTTATGTATATCATATCTTGCCCCAACATCAACCCCAAAAGTAGGCTCATCTAAAAGTAATATATCACAATCTGCCTCTAGCCATCTAGCAAGTATAACTTTTTGTTGATTTCCACCACTCAAATATACAATCTCCTGATCAATATTCCCTGACATTCTTATATTTAATTTATCTATCCAGTTATTAACACTTTTTTTGGCTTCACTAGAGTTAAATAATCCAAATTTATTTAAATTATCCCAATTAGATACAGTAATATTATCTAAAACACTCAATATGTTTAGAATTCCAGCATTCTTTCTATCTTCAGGCACAAAACCAATATTATTTTTTCTGGCTTTTTGAATTGAAGTAATATTTCTCTGTTTACCATTAATATACATCTCGCCAGATTCATTTTCATAAATACCGTATAATGTTCTTAATATTTCTTTATTACCACAACCCATCAAACCCGAAATACTTAAAATTTCACCTTTATATAATTTAAAACTTACATTTTTATAAGAATCTTTTTTACTTATGTTTCTGGCTTCAAATATTATATCTTCTTTACTTTTTTTATAATTTGAAGATATTTCTAATTTAGCTGGTTTTTTACCTGTCATCATTTCAATAAGTTCTGATTTATTAATTTCAGGAATGGAACCACTTCCCACAACTCTACCATCTCTTAGAACAGTAAAACTATCGGTTATTTCCATTATTTCTTCTAAACGATGACTTATATAAATAATACTAATTCCTGACTCTTTTAATTGTTTTATTATATTAAATAGTTTTTCAACTTCACTGGCATTCAAGGCCGCAGTCGGTTCATCCATTACAATAATTTTATTATCGGCTGAAACAGTCTGTAATATTGTTATTATTTGACAGGTGCCTACTGATAACTCTTTCATTTTAGTCCGGGGATTAATATCTATATTGAATTTTTTTAATATATTTGCAGCCCATTGGTTTAGTTCCTTCCAATTTAATCTTTGATGCAAATTTTTGCCAACTCCAAATCTTAAATTTTCTGCTATTGATAAATTGGGGAAATATTGTATTTCCTGAAAAACCATTGAAATATTATGATTTTTAGCTATCTTGGGAGAGCTTATTTCAATCTTATTGTCCTTTATATAAATAGCCCCGGAATCTTTTTTATATACTCCATTTAAAATTTTCATAAGTGTAGACTTACCTGCACCATTTTCCCCTAAAAGGGCCATGATTTCGCCTTTTTTTAGAGTCAGATTTACATCATGAAGTACTTTAACTCCGTAAAAACTTTTATTTATTTTTTTCATCTCTAATACTCTCTTGTCTTGCTTCATACATTAACCCCTTCTTTATCTCTATTTAATAGTATAGTTATTCTATTTACTCCTACGGCTATTAATAAAACCAATCCATTTACTACATTTTGATAATATGAGGAAACATCTAACAAAACAAGTCCATTATTGATTATTCTCATCAACACTACACCAAGTAAAACCCCAAATAAACTACCAGTACCTCCACCAAGAGCAGCTCCTCCTAATACAACAGCAGAAATTGCTGTCATTTCCATACCCTGAGCTGCATTAGGTAAGCTAGCCCCTAAACTACTTGCCATAATAACACCTGCTACTCCAGAAAGAAAAGCAGATATTAAAAAACCAAGACGTTCATATTTCTGTATTTTTATACCGATATATTCACTTGCCTGATTGTTATCCCCAATTGCATAAAAACATCTTCCAATATGGGTAAAATTCAAAATGAAATATATAATCAAATACGTAATTATCATTAATAATAACGGAATCGGTATAATCTTAAAAATAGTTCCTCTACCAATCCACAAGAATCCAGGATAATTTAATTGATTGGATTGTCCCCTGGTCATTGCCAGTGCAATACCTCTACAAATTGTTAACATTCCTAAAGTTGTTATAAATGAATTTATTTTTAATTTAGTAACCAATACTCCATTAATATAGCCAATAATACAGGCAAAAAATAATGCAATTAACGTTGCCGGAAAAATATGCAAAGCAAAATGCGCATCTAAAAATCCAATAATTACTCCAGTTAAAGATGCTATTGCTCCCACTGAAAGATCAAATTGACCCATTACAATTATAATTAATTCTCCTGCACAAATAATACCCAATATAGGTAGTGTTCTTGTTATACTCAACATATTATCTTTACTTAAAAATACTGGTGAAGAAAATGAAAGAAAAATTATTATAATTGCTAAAACTAATAAAAGACGTTTGACAACTCTGTCAAAATTATTAAAAATATTCAGCATCTAATACCTCCATCCCTCGTTTAATTATCTTTGCACATCGTAATTGAAGCGGAAGCACTTTGAATATTACTTCCGCTTCTTGTTTTATTTAATTGCGTAATTCTTCATATTTCTCTTTAGCTTCAGGATAATATTCAAATAAATTATCTAATGTTACAAATGCATGATCCATATATATTTCATCAGCTACTTCTTTACCTTCAATTAAATCTACCATAGCTGGAACTATATATTCTCCATATTTTTCCGGAAAATACCCTGTACTACCTAACAGACGAGTACCTGGTCTTACCAATTCATTTATGGCTTCAGGACCACAGTTTTGAGAAGCAACAATTCCATTTTCTTCTCTACCAGCAGTTTCAAGAGCAGCTATAGCTCCCAAAGCAGCCATATCCTGGACACAAATAAATCCTATTTTACTGTCTCTGGGTATCTTAGTTAATAGATCATCTATTACCTGTTTTGATTTTTCCTGAGTATGATGACAGTCTTTTCTGAAAATCATATCCTCTGCTACATCTTTTTCCAGTGTATCCAGCAAACCATCTAACATACCCTGAGATCTTTTCATAACAACTTCACCTGATTGGGGCAATTCTAAAGAAACTATTGCATCAAGTTCTCCATTCCAATTTTTATTTACCCATTTACCCAATCCTTCTCCAGCAAGTAATCCCGCTTCATAATTATTTGCTCCAAAAAACACAGCTCCTTCATGGGGGATATCTATAGCTATTACAGGTATGTTTTTGGCATTGAATTTATCCATTAATACTGGTGCGAACTTCTCATCAGTTTGAAATTCTATAACACCATCTACCCCTCTTAAAATAAATGATTCAGCATTTTGAAGTGCAGTAGGACCATCAAGTTTATTATCCGCTGTAATTAATTCAATTCCCATTTCTTCACACTTCTCTTTAATACCCTGCTTTACTTTTTGCGCAAATGCTACTGAATCATCTAAATTAGCAAATCCAATCTTATAATCTTTTGCTAAAACACTTCCCCCAAATAATGAACATAGTAATAATACACTTAACATTAAAGTAATAATTTTTTTCATTTTTAATTTCCTCCTGTTTTTTAATATTTACAAACTGATACAAAATCAATATCTAATAACTTTGCTGTTTTTTCAAGTACATCAGTTTGATTTCCTATAGTTATTGCTCCATGATGTGTCGGACCTTCTTTACTCCACCTATTTACAAAATTACGCATTTTAATAGGGAATTTTATTGCGGCATTTGTATCTCCCAAATCAAGCATAGAACCAGATACACATTTTCCTTCAGCAGCTACAATTTTAAATCCACCATTTGAATTTTCTGTAAGAGCAATAATAGTTACTGGCCCTTCTTTTATGTTTGTTTTTGTTAAAAATCCTTTACCACTTTTACCATGAAAAACCTCAGTCATACTTATTGTTGCTTTATTGTTAGAAATATTATTGTCTATCGGACCACTATGTCCCATAATACAAAGGTCCTTATTAAAATCCATCGAATACAATTCTACTAAATTACTTACTCCAGATATAATTTTTAATATCCGCATTGCAATACTTACTTTGATATCTCCCTCTACACTACAGGGAATACCGCGAGATGTTAAAATTGAAAACACAACATTTGCAGTTGCTATAATATTTTCATATTGCTCAAAATTCAAACCAGAATAATGATAAGATAAAGAATTCAATTTCCTTTCACTACACAGCTTTGAAATAGCAGCAGTACTTTTTGCTAATAAATCCATTTTATCTTCAACATCCCTATTATAGGAAAATGTCTTTTTTATCAACGATTTATATTTATTTACTTCAGTACTTGTAGTTTTTTCAATAAACTTTTTTATCATATCCATTTCTACAAATTCCGGAAATATTTTAAGCCTTTTATATAAATTTGTTTCATCAATATATAGATCCATCATCCCGCTATAAGGGTGGCCAATAATACCTATTTTGCTATTTTTTAAATTTTCACTTACTCTTGCAGCCTGACACCAATCCTTTATTTCCTTATTTACAATATCATCATTTTCAAGCAACCCGGTTATAACATCAAATATAACCTGATTCTTTGTTAAAACAGCAGTCATTTCAGGTATACATGCTGATGTACATGTACTTAACCAATCTCCTATAGAATTTATTTTAGTATTATTTAATGATGCTACAGGTTGTAAATTTAATAATATCACAGGAACATCATTATCTGAAACTACAGGAAGCATATTGGAAGATGTAGAATAAGTAGCACAATAGCAAAATATTATATCTACACCTTCACTACTAAATTTTGCGCCTGTTTTCCTGGCTGTTTTATGTGAATCCACAATACCAGCCGATAATACTTTACCTTCTTTTTCTATTTTTTTTAAAACTATTTTGTATAAATTTTCTAATTTCTTTTTCATTTTTGGAAACTGAGACCAATATGCTTCTAATCCTATAGCAAAGAATCCAATAGCTGGTTCATTTCTCTTCATCTAATAAGCTCCTTATTTCTTCTTGTCAATATTCACAATATTTAATCTTGATAAATATTTATTTACTGTAAATTAACAAACATACCACCATCAACCAAAATCTCGGCACCATTTACATATTTAGCTTCTTCTGAACAAAGAAATGCAACTACTCCACCTATATCATCTGGTTTACCAACTCTATTTAAAGGGATTCTCTCCTGAAAATACTCTCTAAGTTCATCGTCAGTCTCTAACTGTTCACGATTAATATCTGTTAATATACAACCAGGTAAAACCGAATTACATCTTATACCATATGGTCCCAGGGCAATAGCAAGTGACTGCATTAAGGATTTCATGCCAGCTTTTGTAGGACAATAATGTGTTTGTAAGGCCCCTCCCACTAATGCTGATATTGAACTCATAGCAATTATATTTCCACCCTTACCAGATTCTTTCATAACTTTTGATACAGCATGAGAACACAAGAAAGTTCCTTTCATATTTATGGAGTGTACTTTATCCCATAATTCTTCAGTCATATCAAACCATTCAGTCATTGGACATATGCCTGCATTATTGACTAAAATATCAATATTCCCAAATTCTTCAACTGTTTTTTTTACCATAGCATTTACTTCTTCTTTTTGAGAAACATCTGCCTTAATTGCTAGTGCATCACCCCCACTATCCTTTATTTTTTTTACTACAGAATCCGCTGCATCCTTGGAATTAGCATAATTAACAATTACTGTAGCTCCTTCTTTAGCAAGTTTTTCTGCAACTCCTGCTCCAATACCTCTTGAACCTCCTGTTACAATAGCAACTTTTTCATTAAGTGACATTTTAATACCTCCCTGAAATTATATTTAATCTGCGACAACACCATTTGGATATCTCTCATAAACTTTTGGATCATAAAGTGGTATAATCAGATCTGATTCTTTTTTGATTCTATCATAAGCCTCTAATGCTTCTTCCATACTTTCCATTATACCTATTGGATATCTATCTTCTATATTTTCAAAATAAAAGAAACTATCACTTGTAACAACAGTACCAGCAGAACTTTCTATTTTTATAGCTACAGAATGTCTATGGTGAGTTCCTGTCCAGAAAGTAGTAACACCATCAACAATTTCATCTTCATCTTCTAATAATTTTACTCTATCCCAGGCTTCTGTTTCTAAATATATTAAATTCTCTTCCGGAATACAAAAATCTCTTACATCATGTGGGTGTTCCTTCCATTTAGGAGCATGAAAATTTATCCACCCTTTTTTTGATAAACATATAGTAGCATTTGAAAATAAATTAATGTTTCCAATCGCATAGGATTGAAAGGGAGTTACAACAACATAATCAACATCCTCTATATTTACTCCTATAGAAGCAAGGGCATTTTCAATATGTTCGTCTTCTGATACCTTTAATCTTGCTTTCTCTGTGTTAAATATTTTATCCACCCATAACTCATTTAACGTGGGGATCATTTCTTTAGAAGGACCAGTATTAACTAATATTGTATTACCTTGCCCCTGGATAACTACAATATTAAAATTTAAAGGTAACCATTCACCAAACTTATCCATCCAGAATATTTCCGGTCCAGGTACCATAGTTCTTCCCACACTTAATACATTTACTTTATAATCCATTTTAAAAATCTACCTCCTTTTTATTATTACCATATCGGTGCCGGATTTTCACCATTCAGTAAATCTTCATTTAGATCATATCCAAAACCAGGAGAATCATTTAATTCAATATAACTATCTTCTGGAATTGGTTCATTAATAAAATTAGGTGCTCCGCCCTGGGCATGGATATCAATATATTCTGCTCTAGGACAATTATTTGTACTTATTACAAGATGATAAGTTGGAGCACCAGAACCATGGGGTATCACAGGTATATTATAAACTGAAGCAAAAGCACTAATCTTTTTAATCTCACTGATACCGCCTGCACGACCTACATCCGGTTGCAATATATTAACAGCTTTTTTCTCAATAAGTTCCCTGAAACCATATCTGGTAAATTCGTGTTCACCACCAGTTATTAAAATACCTCTAGGATTTAGTATTTCTTTTAATTCTTTATATCCATCATAGTGTTCAGGCATAAGTGGCTCTTCAATCCACTTTATATTATAATCTCGTAAGCGGTCGACCATTTTCAGTGTATATGATTTATTCCAGCCCATATAACAATCCAGCATGATGTCACCATTATCTCCCATTGTCTTTCTTGCTTTTTGTACTATTTCTTCATTCTTTTTCATACCTTCAATTCCATCTGCGGGACTATATGGCATAGCTAATTTAACATCTTTAAAACCCATTTCTTTATGCCTACCTGTATTATTACCGGTTGCATAAACTTTTATTTTATCTTTTGTTTTTCCACCTAAAAGATTATATACAGGCTGTCCCATAATTTTACCTACAACATCCCATAGTGCAACATCAACACCACTTATCGCTTCTACTGCTAGACCTTTCCGCCCATACATTACTGAAGACCTATACATTTTTTCCCATAAATCTTCTATATTAAAGGGGCTTTCTCCAACAAGTAATTTGCTGAATACATCATCTATAATAGATGCTGCAGCCTGTTTACCACCACCAACCCATCCTACACCATAATTTCCATCGGTAGTGGTTATCTTTACTATAACTGTTGTCATATTACCCATCCAGGAAGACCTTTTCTTCTTATAATCTGGATAACATGACATAGGATTTGCAATAGCACTATCTATAAGCCAGGATGATTTCATTGGAAATTTTAATGCTTCAACATTTTTGATTTTTATCATTTTATACCCCCTTTAACTAGTTATCTAGTATAAAACTTTTAATTTAAACCACTTTTACAATTAGTCCATAGTCAATCCCCCATCGATATCAATAATTTCCCCTGTCAAATAATCAGCATTCTTGGAGACTAAAAATTCGACTACTCCTGCTACATCTTCCGGTTTTCCAATTCTTCCAACAGGTACAGAATCAGGATCATAGGAAAACTCTTCAGTTAAATCTGTCTGAATCAAACCGGGAGAAACACCATTAACTCTTATATTATGTTTAGCTCCAATTCTTGCTAATGACTTTGTCAGAGCTATTACTCCACCTTTTGAAGCAGAATAATTTGCTCCAATCATTAATCCACCTGTCTTACCTGCCTGTGAAGAAAGATTTATTATTAATCCCTTTTTATTCTTTTTCATTACTGGAAACACAGCCTGTGAACACAGAAAAACACTTTTTAAATTAATTTCCATTACCCTATCCCATTCATCCTCAGTTAATTCTTCAAATGGTTTAATATAGCCAATTCCAGCATTATTGACGAGAATATCTACTTGAGAGTATTTTTCAATAGTCTTTTCGACCATTAAATCTACTTCTTCTTTTTTTGATACATCTACTTTGAGAGCCCAGCCTGT
>CAYRVO010000027.1:0-1620 GCA_964427565.1 uncultured Halanaerobiales bacterium
TTTTGATGTTATTGATAAAACCGGTCTGGGAGGAACTTCAGTCTGTCGTAAAGCTCTGGAATCAGGTGAAATTGATATGTACTGGGAATATACAGGGACAGGCTGGATGACTCACCTTGGCCATGATAAACCCTTAACAGATTCTCAGGAATGCTATCAGGCAGTTAAAGAAGAAGATAAAAAGAATGGGATAATATGGCTTGCTTATGGTGATCAAAATGATACCTATACATTAATGATGAGACAGAAAGATGCAGAGGAAATGGAAATTAAAACCATCAGTGATCTTGCTGAAGCAATAAATACTGGAGTTGAACCTCCTGTTGGTGATAAATGGGTTTTTGCAACTGATCATGAATATTCTATTAGACAGGATGGACTTGTTGGCTTAGAAGAACTTTATGATTTTCAATTTGAAGATGTAAAAATTATGCAGGTGGGTATTACCTATGGGGCATTAAAAAATGGAAAAGTACCTGTTGCAATGGGTTTTGCTACAGATGGTCGAGTGAAAGGATTTAATCTTGTAAATTTAATTGATGATAAGAAATTTCACCCTGTATATAATGTAGCCCCCTGTTTAACAGAGGAAATCTATGAGAAATATCCCCAATTAGAAGAAGTATTTGCCACTGTAATACCGTATATGGATAATGAAAATATGACCAAATTAAATGCAATGGTAGATTTAGAAGGGAAAACACCGGAAGAAGCAGCAAAAAGCTTCTTACTGGAAAAAGATTTAATTGAAGAGTAATTACAAAGAAATAAATAAATATGTTGGCCCCTATCTGAGGAATACAGGTAGGGGCTGAATTTTATCAATAAGAGAAAGTTGGGAAATAATGAATGGCTATTTTAATAAGTTTATAAATGTTAATTTGACAACGGGAAAAATAAATATTTTCTCTTTGTCGGAGAATATTATAAAAAAATATATGGGTGGAAGTGGTATAGGTACATATCTTCTGGCTAAAAATATTGTGGATTATGCAAATACAGATAGAAAAGATTATCCCCTGATTTTTGTTACTGGTCCTTTTTGTGGTACTAAAATTCCCTCCTCTGACCGTCTGCATGCAACTTCAGTATCACCCCTGACCGGTATTTTGGCTGAATCAGATGTGGGAGGGAAAATAGGTAGTACTCTTCGTTCCTGTGGATATGATGGTATATTAATTACAGGTAAGGCTCAAAATCTTTCCTATTTATTAATAGATGAAAAAGAAATTAAAATCAAATCATGCCCACAGTTACAGGAAAAAGACACATATCAAACTCATGATTTTTTTGTAAACAGATACAATGATCCATTTAATATTATGAGTATTGGTCCGGCGGGTGAAAAAGGTGTTAAATTTGCCAATATAATGATTGGTGGTAGAGAAGCCAGGGCTTTTGGACGCAGTGGACTGGGTGCTGTTATGGGTAATAAGAATTTAAAGAGTATAATTATCTTTAAGGGAAAAAAACAGATACCTATTTATAAAAAAACAGATTTAAAAAAAGATATAAAGAATAATATACCCCGGGTTTTAAAAGGTACAGAAGCAATGAAAAACTTAGGTACTGCCTGTGGGGTAGATAATGCTCTTAAAATAGGTGATTATCCTGTTAAAA
>CAYRVO010000027.1:1720-10454 GCA_964427565.1 uncultured Halanaerobiales bacterium
ATTTTTAATCTTAAACGGTTAATAAATGTATATTTTGGTGTAGATAAAGAACAGGACACTATTCCTTTCCGCTTTTATGAAAATAGTGGACAGAAAGTAACAGAAAATGAATTTGATAAAAGTTTACAGAGGTATTACCAGCTACGCGGCTGGAATAGTGATGGTATTCCTACCTCAAAAATTGTTGATGAATTAAATATTAATAGAGAAGAAGATATATTAAAGAGTAATAAAGAAAAAATTTAATAGGTGGTGAAAAGAAATGCAAGAGCAAATAAATTTTACCAGGGGACCAGAAATAATTTTTGCCAGGGGTAAAACAGGAAGTATAGGTAGTATATTAAAGAGTAGAAAAATTAACAGGGCTCTAATCTTTACTGACAGGGGAATTATTGAAGCAGGTATAATTGAAACGGTAAAAAATTCATTATCCGAGAAAAATTTAGATTATTACATATTTGCTGAAATTGAAACTAATCCTCTGAAATCTGTAATAAAAAAAGGTGTAGAAGTTGCACAGGAGTTAGAACCTGATATATTCATAGCTGTAGGTGGAGGTAGTGTACTTGATACAGCAAAGGCTGTAGCAGTATATTATAGTAATCCAGATTTGAATATCTTAGAACAACAGGGAGAACTAGATGATAATTATAATAGATTTCCTGTTATAACAATTCCCACTACAGCTGGTACAGGGAGTGAGGTAACTTCCTGGGCAGTGATAACAGATCCGGAAATACCTGAGAAAGTAAGTATAGGTGGTTATTGTTTGACTCCCTGTCTTGCAATTATAGATCCTGAGATGACACTTACTTTACCTTCCAAATTAACATTATGGACCGGTATGGATGCCTTTATACATGCCCTGGAAGCATACCTGTCTAATAATAGTAATGAGTATTTAAACAGGATTTCCTATATAGCTATGGAGTATGTGGTAAACAATCTACCTATAGTAATCAAAGATAGTTCAAATATTTATGCCAGAGAGAAGATGCTTCTGGCGAGTTATCTGGCCGGTTGGGCCATGCAAAATGCAGGGCTGGGATTGGTTCATGGTATGTCCCATCAAGTTGGTGCTTTTTATCATCACCATCATGGATTATTAAATGCTATATTGTTACCCTATGTAGTTAAATATAATTATTCTGTATCTAAGGAGAAAATGGATAATATAAATAAATTATTTATTAAAAATAGTAAAAATGATGATGATAAAACCTTAACTGATAGCATTTTTACTTTTTATAATTCTTTGGATCTGAAAATAGAACTTTCTATAAAAAAAGACGATATTCACATTATGTCAGAAATGGCTGTAAATAATGTTAATAGTGAAACAAACCCTCGTATTCCAGATTTAGAAGACGTAAAAAAAATATATTCCCGGGCTTTTAAAGTTGAAAATTAAAATATCGAAAATGGGGAAACTCTATTATAATAGGACTTGAAATAAGAAATATTTAAATATATACTTTATTATAAGAAGATACTTCACAAAATTGGATATTATTTTCAAAGACATAGTTAATTTATATCTTATTTTTGGTTATAACACAAAAAGGTTAGATGACTCAAAAAATTTGCTTTGATGTGGAAACAACTTTTTTGTGATAGAAGTTATAGTCTGCTAGCAAACCTCGTGGGCTTGCCCCGAGGAGGGTCAATGAATCATTTTTCAAGATATTATTATATTGAAAAAATAACACAACAATAGGAGTGTTAGTTATTATGCAAAAGGATAAAATGAGAATAAGACTTGATGTTAATAATATGTTTACCCAAAAGATAGGAAAAGAACAGGGTATTAAACGTAAACAGGTAGATGATTATCAGGGTCGGGTAAATAAGATACATAAAAATTTACATCAGGCTAAAAGTGAAGACAAAATGGGATTTATGGATTTACCCTATCAGGACCAACAAATAATTGATAAAATCAATCAATTGGCCCGGGAAAAAAGTGATATAGAAAATTTTGTTATTCTGGGTATTGGGGGTTCTGCGCTGGGAAGTATTGCTCTCAGATCAGCACTTAAAGATGCCTATCATAATTATTTTTCGGCTGCCCGCCAGGGTTTACCTCGTTTATTTGTTCCGGACAATGTAGATTCCGCAAGATTTAAGTCTTTACTTGATAATCTTAATTTAAAGAAAACTGTTTTTAATGTTATTTCTAAATCAGGTGGTACTGCCGAAACAATGAGTCAGTTTTTAATTGCCCGGCAGGCTATTATTGATAAACTTGGTTCTGAAAAATTGGCTGACCATATGATAGCTACTACCAGTAAAGATTCCGGTTATTTAATAGAAATAGCAAAAAAAGAAAGTTTACCCGTATTCTATATACCTGATAATGTTGGTGGACGTTTTTCAGTATTAACACCTGTAGGGCTAGTTTTTGCAGCATTTGCTGGTATAGATATTGAAGAACTTCTGGCCGGAGCCCGGAAAATGGATAAAATTTGTGAAACAGATAATCTCTGGGAAAACCCTGCTTATTTAAATGGTTTGCTACAGTATATAGCTTTTCAGGAAGGAAAAAATATTTCGGTTATGATGCCTTATAATCATGCCTTGCGGGATTTTGCTGACTGGTATAGACAGTTATGGGCAGAATCACTGGGTAAAAGATATGATAGAGATGGAAATATTGTACATACTGGTCCAACTCCGGTAAAGGCTCTGGGAGCAACAGACCAGCATTCACAGGCACAGCTTTATATGGAAGGTCCCTATGATAAAGTTATAACTTTTCTGGAAGTTGAGAACTATGGGCTAGATATACAGATTCCAGCTGCTTATAATGAATTAGGAGGTTTATCCTATCTGGGGGGACATTCTCTCAATGAATTGTTAACAACAGAGAAAAAAGCTACAGAACTGGCTTTAACTAAGAGAAATCGTCTTAATGAAACAATTATTATTCCTGAGGTTAATGAATTTACTATAGGACAGCTATTTTATATGTTTGAGTTACAGACAGCCTTTATTGGAGAATTATTTAATATTAATGCTTTCAATCAGCCAGGAGTTGAGCTGGGTAAGAATTACACCTATGGTATTTTAGGTAGAAATGGCTATGATGAAATGAGAAAGGAATATATAAACAGGCCTTCCAAGAGTGAAAATTTTATAATATAGTATACCCAGGGAATGATATCTATGAAAAATAATTTTAATAATAATAAATATAGAAGAGAAAAAATATTTACTGCTAAAACACCGGGTTCTAGAGTAATGATGGAGATAATAAATGAATTACGTGAGATAATAGCAGAAAAGCCTAAGTTTAGTCACAAAAATTATATTAACTATCAGAGTATAAAAAGATTTAAGGGAGATTATTATTTAATAAGGGAAAACAATAGTGATTTAATATCTATAGAGCAATATACTAAAGATAATCCCCCATCAATTAGACAGTTAATTGAATGGGGAATCACTATTTCTATGGTTGTTTGTAAAGCAGTAGAATTAGGTTTTGATTTACCTGAGATTACTGTTCAGTCATTATTTGTTGATCAAAATAAAAATATAAAAATTATTGCTCCTCATATTATAAATAGAATCAGCCAGTATAGAAAAGATATCGAAATACCATTAGAATCAATAAAATATAAGGCTCCTGAAGTTATAAATGGTGCTACTCGTGATGAACAGGCCAGTATTTACAGTTTTGGAATTTTGTTTTATTATTTAGCTACAGCTAAGTCCCCTTTTAGAGCAGAAAACAAGACTAATCTATATGATGAGATTTTAACTGGTTCTATAATAGAACCACATTATTTCAATCATAAAATTTCAGCAGAATTAAATAAATTCATAATGAGATTATTATCTATTGATAGGGAAAAAAGATTTAAAAAATGGGATAAGGTAATTAAACGGCTAGAGATAATAAAAAATGACAATTTATATGTTGCTGATGATGAAAGACAAGAAATTAATAAAAGAAAAAGTGATAAAATTATCAAGGCCAATTATATTAAAGATAAAATCAGGTTTTTTTTCCGTCATCACTGGAAAAAGGTAACATTGTTATTATTCTTAATGATAGCTTTAATTTATGCAATGTTTATTAGTGGTCCCCAACCTGCTGTAACCAAAAATAATACACCACAACAGGTAGTGAAAATATTTTATCAGGGTATAAATAATAATGATATAACTAGTGTTGAAGATGCTACTACAGTAAAACTTGGCAAACTAAATGACCTGGTTTCAGAATCATATATATTGGGCAAGATGAAAAATATTTATAGTAAAAATCCTGATAATAAAGAAAAAATAATGGGCATTAAAGAATTACAGTTGGAATTAAAAGAAAAAAAACCAGAAATGGTCTATATTGCTGAATATGTATTTTTTCTCAAAGAAAAAGAAGGAAAATTCGAGGTAAGAATGAAGGATATATTAAATCTAGAGAAGGTTAATAATCGCTGGCAAATAATTACTATCCGTGGTGATCTAAAAAATCTAATTAAAGGAAGTTTTAATGAATTACAGGGAGTGATATCAGGTGAATCTTGATTTAAATCATGTAGAGAATATCTTAATAGAATGGATAAAAGGAAAAGTTGAAGAAGCAGGGGCTAAAGGTGCTGTTGTTGGTTTAAGTGGTGGTATAGATTCATCAGTTACTTCTGTATTATGTAAAAAGGCTTTTGATAATCATGTACTTGGTGTTATTCTACCTTGTTACAGTAATAAAGAGGATGAAGAAGATGCTAAAAAAATTGCAGAAAAGTTTGCTATAGACTATTTACAAAAGGATTTGGGACCTGTGCTTGATAAATTTCTTATGACCCTTAGTGGTAAACAGGAAATAGAAAATAATAAGCTTGCCGTTGCTAATATGAAACCCAGGTTGAGAATGGTAACTCTATATTATTATGCTGCTCAAAATAATTACCTGGTTATTGGTACTGATAACTGGAGTGAATTAAAAACAGGTTATTTTACTAAATATGGAGATGGTGGAGTAGACCTTGCTCCACTTGGTAGATTAGTAAAAACCGAGGTAAGGCAATTGGCTGGACATCTCGGAATTCCCGGCAAGATTATTAATAAAAGACCTTCTGCTGGACTGTGGTCAGGACAGACAGATGAAGAAGAAATGGGTTTGTCATATGAAGAACTGGATAAATATATCCTGACAGGTAAAGGCAGAACAGAAGTGAAGGAAAAAATAGAAAAATTATCCTCTAAAAATGCTCATAAACTGGAATTAATACCTATTCCTGAACGGGAAGAATTAATACTTTCCTAGTTTATAAATTTGTATTATTTGACATTGTTTTTTTACCTTACTATTGCAGGATTTTAATTTCTTTTGTGGAAATATTTAAAGAGTGCTATTAATAAAGAAATTACTAACATACAAATTTAAAGGAGGAATGAAATAATGAAAAAGATAAGTGTATTAGTGTTGGCATTGGTATTTGTATTTGCAGTCTGTAGTTTAGCTTCAGCTCAGAATTTTATGGAAGATGGACAATTTGTTGTTAAGATGGGAATGGATTTTAATGGAGAAATGTCTGGCGATGGAGCAGATGAAAATGTTGATTCAGCAATGACTATAAGTGGTGAATATCTGGTACCATATCAAAATGATATGGAACTGGGGGTTGGTCTTAGCTATCAGATGGAAAGAAAGCTAACAGATATGGAAGAATTTAAGTTTAATTTTACTCCTGTTTATGGTGTGGCAAAAATGTCCACTGAAATGGGTAATTACAGTCCCTATTTTATGGGTCAAGTTGGATATAATCTATTTAATGTTGATATTGATGGTGAAGCTGATGTTGATACAGAAAACGGTCTTTATTATGGATTTGGGGCCGGTATGGAAATAAGTGAAAATCTGAATGCTGAGGTTCTTTACAGTGTTAACAATGGTAAAATCGAAGGTGACGAAGTTGAATATTCCAGTATACGTGCTGGTGTTTCCTTTGCATTTTAAGTTTCAATAAATTTTAAAAACATAATATATTATAATAAACAGGTGTCCGGTTATAAAATTTCCGGAATAACAGGGAATCAGGTGTAAAACCTGAGCGGGCCCGCCACTGTAAGTAGTTTTAAGGATTTAGACCACCTAAATTAATATTTGGGGAAGGGAGTCCTATTAATACTACAAGCCAGGAGACCTACCTGTTTAGATATAATCTACATTACTTCGGGTAAGTAGGGATGTAGAAAGTATTTAACTCCCCTTTTATCCCGGGGAGTTTTATTTTTTTATTATCAAAAACTTTCATAAATAATTATTACTAGCAAAGATACTTAATAAAAGAGTTTATTGAATCAAGAGGAGGATTATAAAATGTTAAAACAAATATTTGTTTTCAGTTTAATATTTATTTTTATAGTTAGTGGTGTGGTTATGGCTGATTTTCCTGTTACCGTTACTGATGATATGGGTGATAAAATTACTATAAACGAAAAACCGGAAAGGATAATTTCTCTTGCCCCAGCAAATACCGAAGTTTTATTTGCACTGGATTTAGAGGAAAAAATTGTTGGTGTTACTACTTATGCCAATTACCCACGGGAAGCAAAGGCAAAAGAAAAAATTGGAACTATAACTGAGCCGAACCTAGAAAAAATAGTATCTCTGGAACCGGATTTAATTGTAGCAAATGCTGTTAATAAACTAGAAACAGTAAAAAGATTAAGAGAACTGGGCTATAAAGTAGTTGGATATGATGCAGAAACTGTTAATGATGCAATTTCAGTAATAAAACAAGTTGGTAAAATAACAGATAGAGAAAACAAAGCTCAAAGAATAGTTACAGATATGTATTTACAGCTTGCTGAAATTAAAGACCTGGTGGATAGTAAATTAAAAGATTGTAGCCGGCCCAAAGTTTTTTATGAAATTTGGAATCAACCACTTTATACAGCCGGTAAAAATACCTTTATTAATGATATTATTAATATTGCCGGTGGTATTAATATTGGTGCTGAAGCAAAAGGAGAATGGCCGCAGTTCAGTCTGGAAAAACTACTTTTAGAAAACCCTGATATTTATATTTCCAGTCCGCATAGTGCCCCTCATAAGGTAACAGTTGAAAGTATTAAAAATAGAGATAATTATAAGAGCCTGGCCGCTATTAAAAAAGATCGAGTTTATATTGTTAATCAAGATATAATAAGTCGAGCTTCACCAAGAATAGTTAAAGGTCTGAAAGAAATAGTCAAGGCTATTTTCCCTGATTTAGCCCCTAAGGTTGATGATATTTAAATGATTACTCTTGTTTGTGGAGGAGCACGGAGTGGAAAAAGTAGCTTTGCTGAAAAAATTGCCTGTCATAGAGGGGGGATGGATGTAATTTATCTTGCTACTGCTGAAGCCGGTGATAAGGAAATGGCTGAAAGAATAAAAAAGCATAAACAATCGAGGCCACAGGAATGGGAAACCAAAGAAGAAAGTTTACAGGTCAGTAAAGTACTTAGCGAGATTAATCCACATAAAGTGATCCTTTTAGATTGTATAACTGTGCTTGTTTCTAATTTGCTTCTGCAGGGAGAAGTAGATGAAAAAATGGATAAAGAGGATATTGAAGCCCGAATCATGAAGGAAATGGAAGAAATTATTACGGTTGTAAAAAGAAAGAAACTAGAAATAATAATAGTTACTAATGAAGTTGGAATGGGACTGGTTCCTGATAATGAACTTGGACGCCTTTATAGGGATATTGCAGGTAGAGTTAACAAATATCTGGCTACAAATGCAGATGAAGTATATATAACTTTTGCTGGTTTACCTATTGAAATTAAAGAACAGGGATTAAAAAATATTGAGAAATTTCCCCGGGATGATCTATAATAATGGGTGATATATATATTCTAATTCCAGCAGTAATTATTGATATTATTATTGGTGATCCGGATTTTTTAATTCACCCGGTTGTTCTGATTGGTTTACTAATATCCCGATTGGAAAAAATGCTACGAAAGAATATTAAAAGTTCCAGGGGTGAGAAAATTGCAGGTATACTTATTGTTTTTGTGGTTAGTTTGTTTACATTTATAGTAACCTGGGGAATAGTAAAAGTTATATTTATGCTTAATTTTTATCTGGGTTTACTGTTAAATATCTGGATATTTTCAACAACTATTGCTATTAAAGGTCTGAGCCAGGAAGGAATTACAATATTTAAATACCTTAAGGAAAATAATCTTTATCAGGCCCGGAAACAGGTTGGTAGAATTGTAGGTCGTGAAACCGATAATATGGGTAATACCGAGGTGATTAGAGCTACGATAGAGTCTCTGGCTGAGAACACGTCTGATGGCATAATTGGCCCCTTATTTTTCTTTTTTATAGGGGGGACTCCCCTGGCAATGACATATAAAGCAGTAAATACAATGGATTCTATGCTCGGTCATAAAAATAAAAAATATATTAATTTTGGCTGGGCAGCTGCTCGTTTAGATGACCTGGCTAATTATATACCTGCACGTTTGACAGGGTTTATATTCTGCCTGGCTGCTTTGCTAAATGGTTATGATTATAAGAGTTCTTTTTATATAATGACCAGGGATGCTAAAAAACACCCCAGCCTAAATGCTGGATATCCAGAAGCAGCAATAGCAGGTGCTCTGGGTATAAGACTGGGGGGATTAAATTGTTACCATGGTGAAAGTAATTTTAGAGCCTATATGGGTGATGAAATTAAAAAAATTGACAAAAAAGATATAAAAAAGACTGTCTATCTGTTATACT
>CAYRVO010000028.1:0-10397 GCA_964427565.1 uncultured Halanaerobiales bacterium
ACATTATTGAAATAATTTTAATATGTTTAAAAAAATTATTCTGATAGAAATATAAATTTAATAGTAGGGGTGATTTGATTAATGTTAAAAAAGAGGATTTTCAATGCTATTATAGCTGTGTTTTTAACCTATATAAGTATTAAAATTTTTGATTATCTGGGTTATAGTGACAAAAATATTTTCTTTTATTTACTATTGCTAATAATATTATTTTTAGGGATGTCTATTTTTGAAAAGTTATATAAAAAATTTATGAATTGATGGAAGTTGATGGGGGTTTATTTAAGAAAGGGGCGATTTGTTATGAATAAAATAGGTGCTTCTTTATTTCTTATAACTGTAATACTAAATACAATTTTGGATTATTTTGGATTAGGACAGAATATTATTAAAATTTGGTCCATAATCATCCTTAGTTTTATATATTTTTATTATCTATATAGAAATAGTCTTTTTAAAAAGAAATTATATATATTTTTTAGTTTAGCTGAGTTATATATTATGATTGCTAATTTTTATGTATTATATAAGCATCATTTATAAAAAATCCTATTTGGTAATTTACCAATTTTAATGACTTTTAAAAACCTATAAGGTTGTTTCTAGAAATGGTGATAATTAACAATGTGGAAATTATTAAAAAACTTTTATAATCGTTATTACTGTATAAAACAACATGATGAAACGGATTGTGGGGCTGCCTGTCTGGCAACTATCTCAAAACAGTATGATTTAAAGATTCCGATTACTCGAATAAGGGAAATTGCCGGGACAGATAAAAAAGGAACAAATGCCCTGGGCCTGGTAAAGGCTGCAGAAAAACTGGGATTTTCTGCGAAGGGTGTTAAAGCCGATCCGGAACATTTAACAGATGATTTACCATTACCAGTTATAGCACATGTTGTCAAGGATAACCTCTTACATTATGTTGTAGTACATGAAATAAGAGATGATAAAATAATAATTGCCGACCCGGCAGAAGGGATTGTTAAATATAAACAAGAAGATTTTTATGAAATCTGGTCCGGCGTATTAATTTTTATGATTCCCGACGAAGAATTTGAAGCAGGGGATGAGACTACCGGCCTGTTTTCCCGTTTTTTTTCTTTAATATTGCCGCATAAAAGGTTATTGATTGAAATTTTCTTTGCCTCCATTCTGTATACCTTAATGGGATTAGCGGGTGCTTTTTATTTTAAATATTTGCTTGATACTGTATTATCGGATGGATTAATAAAAACTTTACATATAGTTTCTGTTGGTTTTATTATTTTAACTTTGTTTAAAGTACTGATGAATGCTTTCCGTAAGCATTTATTACTGTATTTAAGTCAGAAAATAGATATTTCCTTAATATTAAATTATTATCAACATGTGCTGGAACTACCGATGTCATTTTTTGATTCTCGCAAGGTAGGGGAAATATTATCCAGACTCAGGGATGCTTCCAAGATAAGGAGTGCTATCTCCGGAGCAACCCTGTCGGTAATGATAGATACCTTAATGGTCATAGTAGGTGGTATTGTATTATTCATACAGAGTTCAACATTGTTCTGGGTGGCCGCAGTAGTAATTCCTTTTTATGCAGCAGTGGTCTGGGGTTTTAACAGACCGTTTCGTAAAATTCATCGTAAGGAAATGGAACAATCCGCAGATATGCAGGCTTATTTAGTGGAATCTGTATCAGGAGTAGCTACCATAAAGGCTTTTAATGGAGAACAGGAAGCAAATTTAGAAACAGAAAATCGCTTTATTAGGTTTGTAAAGTCTATATTCAAAGTGACCTGGATGCGTAATTTACAGTCTTCGCTTCAGAAGACACTTAGCTCAATCAGTAAAATAGTAATATTATGGGTTGGAGGGTACCAGGTTATAAACGGCAATATAAGTATCGGGCAATTAATAACTTTTAATGCTTTATTGGCCTATTTTTACGGACCTATTCAAAATTTAATTAATCTGCAGCCTAAATTACAGGAGGCCTTTGTTGCTTCTGACCGTCTGGGTGAAATACTGGATTTAAAAGTGGAAAAGCAAAATGAAGAGAAAAAGATTAAACCAGATAAATTGCAGGGTAGAATAATGGTTAATGATATTAATTTTCGTTATGGGACAAGGAAAAAGGTATTAAAAAATATTAATTTGAATATAAAATCAGGTGAGAAGGTTGCTCTGGTGGGAGAGAGCGGTTCGGGCAAGACAAGTTTAGCGAAATTATTATTGAAATATTATCTTCCGGAAGAAGGAGATATTATGATAGATGATTATAATATAAAGGATATTAACCTTGAGAGTTTGAGGGGTAAAATAGGTTATGTACCACAGGAAGTATTTTTATTTAGCGGTACGGTAAGGGAAAACATAGCATTTGGACTTCAGGATATTTCTATGAAAAAAATAATAGATGCCGCAAAAAAGGCCCGTGCTCATGGATTTATTAATGATTTACCTTTAAGATATGAAACAATGCTAGGGGAGAGGGGTTCAAATCTATCCGGAGGACAGAAACAGAGAATTGCTATAGCCAGGGCTATACTTAAAGACCCCGATATATTAATTTTAGATGAAGCAACCAGTAATCTTGATACGGCTACAGAAAAAGCAATTCACAACACTGTAGAAAATATAAGCAGGGGGATTACTACGATAATTATTGCTCACAGGCTCAGTACAATTATGAACTGTGATAAAATTGTGGTTCTGGAAGACGGGAAGATATTGGAGAATGGGAGCCATAAAGAATTATTAGAATACCAGGGTAAATATTATGAACTCTGGGATGAACAAACTTTCCAGGATATTAAGGTAGGAGTGGGGAGTTAGATGAAAGAGAAAGTTATTAATTTTGATGAGTTAACTGATAGTAGAGAAATGCTGCGGGCCAGAGAACCTAATTTTATTGTAATTTTTATATATTTTATCCTTATACTGATTTTTGTTTCGTTTTTATGGATGTGGTTTGGAGAAATAGACATTGTGGTAAAAGCCAATGGTATTGTAAGGCCGGGTAAAACTATTAGTGTTATATACAATGCAACTGGTGGGGAAGTAAAACAGATTAATTTTAAAAATGGGAAAATGGTAAAAAGCGGAAGACTACTTTATTCACTTGATACTTCTTTTCTGGATATGAAAAAGAATACTTTGTTAAAAAGGATAGATAAAATAAAAAAAGATAAAAAATTACTATATAGGTTAGAAAAGAGTATAAAGGAGGGTAAAAATTATTTATCTAAACAGAAATTAATTTTTTATAACCGTTATTTAGTTTTTAAAACCAGATATGAACAGTTACAACTTGATTATAAAATGGCTAAAAAGAAATATTCTAGAGAAAAAAATTTGGGGCCTAATTTTACTACAGAAAGCAAGTTAGAAGAATTAAAAACAAAATTGGATTATGCTAATCTCAATAAGGGAAAATATTATTACCAGACTGTTGTAAATATAAAAAATGAAATTGATAATAAAAAAGAGATATTATCACAGCTCAAACAACAGCTGGCAGATACTGATGATAAAATAAAGTTATCCCAGGTAGAAGCCCCTATTACAGGAACTGTTCAGACATTACATAAATTTAATAATGGCGATTATTTGTCAGCAGGTATAAAGGTATTAAAAATAATACCTGAAACTAAAGCTGATTTAAAAATGGATATAACAGTAAAAAATAAGGATATAAGCAATTTAGAAAAAGGACAAGAGGTTAAATATAGGATTTTATCATTACCCTATAAAGAATACGGAATCTTGAAAGGAGAACTAAGCAAGATTTCCAGTGATGCTTCTTTATCTCAAAAGGAGGGTAAATTACCATATAATATTGAGGCTACAGTAGATAAAATAAAATTACATAATAAAAAGGGAGAAGTAGAATATATAAAGTCCGGAATGTTATGTGAAGCAAGAGTAATTGTAAGACAGAAAAAAATTTTATATTATATTTTAGAAAAACTGGATTTCATCTCTTGATAGGAATAATTACCGATTCTATAAATATAAATCTAAAGAAAAGGTCGTTAATTTCTATGTGGGGTGATAATCCAGATGTTTTTTTTTGCGACCGACATAAAAAAAATAACTAAGGTTATATTATTTATATTTATAATAATATTAAGTTTTTACATATTTAGTAATTTTATTTATAGTTTTCATGATGATGTAAAAACAGTAACTGATAGTAATAATGATATAAAAATAGTGATTAATTTATATGAACGAATATTATATCTCTATATTAATGGAGAAATAGATAAAAGATTTCCAGTTGCTATTGGTAAGTCCAGTACAAAAACACCTGTAGGTGAATGGGCTATTGTTCATAAGAGTAAAGAATGGGGTGGAGGATTTGGTAGTCGTTGGCTGGGACTTAATGTACCCTGGGGCAAATATGGAATACATGGGACCAATAAACCCTGGTTGATTGGTAATGCGGTAAGCCACGGCTGTATTAGAATGTATAATAAACATGTGGAAACATTATATAAACTTGTTCCTTTAAAAACCAGGGTTAAAATAATTGGTAGGAGACTACCAATTAATGTGAATAAAGAGTTGCGGCCCGGTCAAACAGGTCTTGCTATTATGCAGTTACAGGATAATTTAAAAAACTTTGGTTTTGATCCTGGGTATATGGATGCTCGTTTTGGTCCCAGTACAAAGAGGGCTATCAAAGAATTGGAAGCTCAGTTTAATTTAAAGATTGATGGTTATGCTGATTGGGATGTCATTTATTTACTTGATTTACCTGGTAAATAAAGGGGTGTTCTAGTGAAATATAAAATTATATTGATTTGTATATTGTGTTTGCTAGCTGGAATTTTATTTTCTGTTATTAATGATTATTATCCACTTACTTATTTGTTTAATATTATTATAGACAAAGGGATACAAATTAATCCTGAAGCAGAAATTAATCCAGAGAGGGAATATGTTATCGATATATGGTATTATCCAATTTATCGGACTATTAAAAGTGAAAATAAAATTGAGGATTTGTTTATAAAAATAAAAAAGGATATTAATAGTAGATACACAAATATTAATTTGAGATTTAAAAAGCTATCCTTTATTAATGGTAGTAAAAAACTTAAAGAAGCATTAAAAAAAGGGAATCCTCCGGATATATATTTCAATATTTATATTGATGGATTTTTAAATAAAAAATATCAAATACCTGTAGAATGGTATATTGATGAACAAGAAAAAGAGGGATATTATACAGTAAATTGGGATAATATAAACAGAGAAAATCATTTATGGGGTTTTCCTTTTTTAGTTTCAAAACAGGTATGGATTGCTAACTCAAAAATAAAAAACAACTTTGCAGATGAAAAACAATTATTAAAATATTTAAGTCAGATTGAGAATAAAAAAATATTTTTTAATATTTATGATGAAAATTTATTAAGACAGTTATTATCAATTTTTGGGCTTAAAGATTTTAAAGTAATTGACGGAGAATTAAATAAGGAAACAAAAAAATGTTTAAAAGAGATGTATAATTATTTGTATACATTAAGGAAAAAAGATCTTGTTGTTTGTGCTGTTAATGGTAGTATGTTAAAAAAATTAAGCAATGAAAAAAATATAATTGCGGGGCCGGTTAATCCCTGGATGTATCAATTTATTAAAACAAATAATATTGCTAAAAATAAAATGTCATTGATAAATAGGATAAAAGTATATAGTTTAAATATTTTCCGTCAGAAAAATTATAGGGGTGATGATCATACAAAAGCTGTAATGGAAGTAGCAAAATATATAAGTAAAGAATATTCAGATAAAGTAGCGGCAGAATTAAAAATAAACCCTGGTTACAGTGTAACTCCTGAATTTATAAAGGAATATGGAAAAACTTCAGTTGAAATATTACGGCTTACTCCTTTAGAACAGCAATACTGGCAAGAAAATATCATACCCGTCTGGATTGATTTCTGGGAAGAAAATCTTACTGTTGAAGATTTGCAGACTAATCTTTTAAAATAATTGACAGAAATTATTAACGGGTATATAATTGTAATTACTACTCATCATCAATGATGAGTAAGCGAGGGGGGATATTTTATTGACTCATCTTAGTGATAAACAATTTCTAACTCTAGATATAATTGCTGATTATAAAAAACCAGTAGGTTCGGGTACGGTGAGTATAGAACTATCACGTAGAGGTGAAACTTTAAGTGAAGCAACTGCAGGTCGTATTTTAAGAACTCTGGACCGTAAAGGCTATACAGAAAAAAATGGTTTCCAGGGGCGTAAAGTAACAGATAAAGGTTTGAATATATTAAAGAAGTATCGTTGTCAGAAGATAAAAAAAGAACAATTAGATAGATTACTGGAATATAGCAAAGTATCAGGGAAGAAAGACTTGCTTGATATATTGATTGCCCGACGTGCTATTGAAAGAGAAATTGCGGGTTTAGCAGCAAGAAATATTGATAAAGAAGATATACATAGAATATCCAAAAACATTAATCAACATGAAAATAAATTAAAAAAGAAGCAGAGCGGTGTTGAAGAAGATAAAGAGTTTCACACTTTAATTTCAGATGTTGCCCAAAACAGGGTATTAAAAACAACACTTAAATTTATTATGAATGAAGGGGAAGTTTCTTCTTTACTGGAGTTTATTAGAAAAGAAGTGGGAAGTACTCTTATTACTGATCATAAAGAAATTATGTCAGCTTTAAAGAGTGGTTCTTCCCGTCAGGCAGAAGATGCTATGTTAAGCCATATTAATAATTTGATAGCCGATGTTAAAAAATACTGGGCCCGGGTAAACTTAAGTTAAAACAATCTTAATAATAAGAAATAAAGTAAGATTTCAATATTATAACTAAAATATTTTTTTAGGGAGTGAATAATGATGAATTTATATGGTACAATGAAAGTTAATAGTGATGGTATATTGAATATTGGAGGAATTAAAACAACCGATTTAATACAAAAATATGGGACACCATTGCTTGTAATTGATGAAAAGGAATTAATGGATAATATAGATCAGTATAATAATTCTTTTGCTAAATATTATAGCAATTATAAAGTAGTATATGGTGGAAAAACGTTTTTAAATCGAACTATATGCAAAATTTTGGGAAAAAAAGATATGGGCCTGGATGTAGTATCTGGAGGAGAATTATTTATAGCTATTAAAGCAGGATTCCCGGCTTCTGATATTCTGTTTCACGGTAATAATAAATTGCAGGATGAAATAGAAATGGCTCTACAGTATGGTATAGGAAGATTTATAATTGATAACCAGCAGGAGGCGCAGTTAGTAAATAGGTTGGCAGGAAAGATGGGTAAAAAAGTGAATGCAATTCTAAGGGTTGCACCTGGTATAAAAGCCCATACTCATGAATATATTGTTACGGGTCATCTGGATTCTAAATTTGGAGTTAGTTTTGCCGGGGGAATGGCCCGGGAAGTATTAAAAAAATATATTATAGAGTTTGAAAATTTAAATATAACAGGTATACATGCACATATAGGTTCACAAATTTTTGATCTTGAGTCCTATCAGAAGTTAATTGAAGTTCTATTTGAATTTTTAGAAAAAGTACGTCAGGATACAGGAGAGGTTTTAACCGAATTAGATCTGGGAGGTGGATTGGGTGTACCTTATTTGCGAAGTGATAATCCGCCATCTATTGCAGAATTTGTAAGAATTATCACTGAAGCTGTTAAAAATGCAACTTCTGAATATAATTATCCTTTACCGCGAATTATTGTTGAACCTGGCCGTTCAATCATTGGTACTGCAGGGACAACCCTCTATCAAGTAGGTAGTATTAAGCAGGTTCCGGGTAATAGTAAGTATATTGCTGTTGATGGAGGTATGACTGATAATATTCGTCCGGCTCTTTATAATGCAAATTATGAGGCAATTCTTGCTAACCGTTGTTATGATGAAAAAGAAGACAGGGTAAATATTGCCGGTAAATGTTGTGAAAGTGGTGATATATTAATAAAAGGTGCCGAACTTCCTTCTGCAAACAGGGGTGATATTCTGGCAATTACTGTAACAGGTGCTTATACTTATTCAATGGCCAGTAATTATAATGGGATTCCCCGCCCAGCAGTAGTACTGGTAAAAGATGGAGAGGATAATTTAATAAATAAGAGGGAGAGTTATGAAGACCTTTTACGTAATGATATAGTTCCTTCTCATTATCAATAAAAAACAAAAATAAAATGCCGCGGTCACGAAGCTAATGCTGGGCCAACCTTTGTAAATACACAGATATTATCTCATTCATGAAAAAGTACTAAATACCAGTTTCTCAGCAGTCAAGAAGCAGCAAAAATAAACTCGCCTGGCTCATACAAAATTTTTGCTAAGTAGCTTCTTGGCTTTTTTCGAAACTGGAGTACTTTTAATATTCCTTCGATTAATATCTGGTAATATCGTACGGTAATTATTAAGAATGTTAAATTACAAAGAAATAAACTGTGTTAACTAAGTCAATATTAATTAAGACTTTATATATTGTATTTGAAGTTGGGCCAACTTTTATAACTTTTTGTCAATTATATCCCAGAATCGTTTCCGGGCATTACCAAGTCTCCAGATGGCTATTCCCTTAAGATTATATTTGTTTACTAAATCAAGTTTATGTTCCAGACTATAACTATTTTCAAACCATACTTCATGTTCTAAACCATTTATATCATGATAGTTGAAATGGGGTACCTTATATTCATCATGCCATAATATTTCTGCATCTCTTTTTGTGGCTACTTTTAATACTTTTTTTGTACCCATATCTTCACCAATTTGATTTTGTCCCCAATCATAGCCGTAGTTGGCAATACCGAGTAATAATTTATGCTGGGGAATGTATTCCAGTGCATATTTTATATTTTTTTCAACCCAATTTATGGGGGCAACAGGTCCTGAAGGGCCGGTGGACCAGTGATGATCATAAGTCATCATTACAATTCTATCAACATGTGGTATAAGAGCAGAATAATCATATGCCCCCTGTAAATTTATAGGTACATCTATTTTGGGGAAGACAGAGATTACTAGCATCTTATTATATTGTTTTAATTTCTGACTGAGTTCTTTAATAAAATTTGTATAACTATTTCTTGTCCATGATGGTAAAAATTCAAAATCAATATTTACCCCGGCGTAATTATGCTTGTTTACCAGATTAATAATATTAGTAATTGTTTTCTTTCTTGTTTTAGGTTCTATAAGGATCATATTATTTTGTTGATTATTATTAATTAAAGGTATTAACTTAAGATTATGTTTCTGAGCTAAAGAGGCTACTTCATATTGATGTCCTCCATATCGGCTTTCTATACTTCCATCAGGATTTGCTGTATACCAGAAAGGAGAAACGATATCCATCGAGTTACCATTTTCCTGTAATGATTGATAAGAACTTGCATTTTGTGTTAACCAGTTAACATAAAAACCTGTTATCTCATGGCTTTCTTCAATAAGAGGTTGTTCACCTATTTTGTCATCAGGAGTATCTTCTTTTTGTGATTGATATTTATTGATAAATATTGATAGTAATATTAGGAGTATTCCTTTTAAAAAAGAAGATTTACTTTCATCAGTTTGTTTATCATTACTGGTTGCACTACAGGATATTGGTATTACTAATGTTGTTAACACAGGAAATATTATAATAAATATTAATAAGCTAGAAATTATTCTGTATTTGAATTTTGGCATCAGGGTGCCCCTCTCTAAGTAGTTCGATTAATATATTTGTTTCTCCATAACTAATTATAAATTATGTTAAAAAATATTTGGAATATGTCCTGGTATATATGGAGATAAATAATTTATATACTTTAATTATAATAAAAGCAAGAAGGGGCTTCAATGCACTTTTTATGCCAATTGAGGAATAATAAGGTAAAAGAAAAGCTTGAAACTGGTCCAATGTGGATAGAAAAAAAGATAATATTATATATTAAGTTTGCTCCAGTCTAGTTTTTTTTTACATAATTTTTATTTTTTTTTTCCTGTTGTTTATTGTTGTTTTTTTCTGGAGTTTGTTGATTATGATTAGTATTATTATTGCCTTTGTTTAGTGAATTCAATAAACTTCCTAGATTGTTTTTATTACCCAATAGATTAATCATCATTGGTAGTAATGTTTCAATATCCATGTTATTACCACTGTTATTTTTTTGTTGTGCTAAATTATTTACCAGTGAATTTAAAGTTTGTTTATTATTATATTCACCTGTCTGATTATTATATAAATTTAGTATTTGATTAAGAGTAATCAGACTTATCATACTAAATACTTCATTATTACTAAATTCTTCGTTCTTATTTTCTAAGATTTCATCCACAATATTAAACAATTGATTATCCATGTTTAACCTCCATTTCTTTTAATATTTTTGATTCTCTG
>CAYRVO010000029.1:0-10284 GCA_964427565.1 uncultured Halanaerobiales bacterium
TCCCCAATCCTGTAACTGCAGCATTGGCGGAGCTTGTTTTTTTACTAAGATTTATTTCATATATATCTTCTATTTTAAGACCTGCCCTGGAAAAAAGATCCTGTAATTTTTTCTTTAAATCATTTTCTGGATAAGAAGTTAACTTAAAAAATATTGGTATTATCATTACCGGAAACATATATTGAATAATAATCATAAAAATAGATCCTATAATAGCAAATAAAGCCCACCAATATTCAGGATAAAATTCATACAAAAATATAATTAATCTACCACTAACAATTATTAATAATAAATTTAGTATTATTATTTTTATCTTATCAGTTAACCAGGCTAAAGAACTTTGATTGGATAAATTAAATTTTTTATCAAGACGATAACTTAAAAAATAATCAAATAACCAAACAATAAAGTTGTACAATGTATAAAATATTATAATATAAATAATCATTTTTAATTCTCTGTTTTTTATTAAATTTGAAACAAAATTATATAAAATTATTTCAAAATTATAATAAATTAGAATTATCCAGAATAATATATAATATAAACGGTAATACCAGTTATGCTTTTTTATTTCTATATTATACTTTAGAGCTAGTTTTCTTCTTTGAGAATCAAAAATATTATCCATAATTACACCTCAATACTTATATATTTACAGGTAGGTGATGATATGTATAAAATAAAAATTGAGTTATCATCCCGTTATCTCTTTTTAAGTGGAGATAATAAATCTGTAGGAAAGTATCCGGTAGCAATTGGTAAACCATCTACTCCTACACCTACAGGTAATTTCAAAGTGCTTAATAAAATTATGAAGCCCGGAGGCGCACTGGGAACAAGATGGTTACAGTTTACAACAAGCCAACATGGTATCCACGGAACAAACAAACCATGGTTAATTGGTCAGGCTGTGTCACATGGCTGTGTAAGAATGTACAATCAAGATGTAGAAATAGTTTACAACAAAGTAGTTGTCGGTTCTCCTGTTATTATAAAACATAATTTTCAAATAGGCAATTATACAGATAATCACCCTGTTATATATACCGTAAAAAGAGGTGATTCTCTCTGGTCAATTTCTTTGAGATTTAATACTTCTATAGCAAAGATAAAAAAACTAAATAACTTAAAAAGCACTATAATCTATCCCGGCCAAAAATTAATTATTAGTTAAATTAACTTTAATGTGTTAAATCACTTACGCAAAAAAGAAGGCAATAGCGATTATTAAGTAAGCAGCACAAAGTTGCAAACCCTCAAACCAGTTGGATTTACCCTGTAAATAAACTATATTAATAGCTAAAACTGACAATGCTATTGAACTAATCTCCAGAATATTAAATAATACATTCATAGGTTGACCTATAATATGGCTAATAAATATCAACAGGGGAACTAAAAACAATGCTACCTGAATACTGGAACCTACAGCAATATTTATACTTAAATTTATGTTGTCAAGATGGGCCATATTTATAGCAGTAAAATTTTCGGCAACATTAGCAATTATAGGTAATATAATAACACCTATAAATACTGGTGATATAGCAAAGCTATCTGATAACTCCTTAATTGAATCAACTAATATGTTGGCAACCAATGCTATAAAAGCAGTATCTATAAGCAGATATATTATATATTTATATACCTGCTTTTTATTAGCTTTATGTTTTGGTTTAGGGCCCTTTTCCTGATTATTACTTTTTTCTTTTTCATGAATAAAAAGCGTAAAATATAGACTGGCTATATAGGTGAAAAACAAAACTATTCCTACCCCAATACTTAAATGACCCAGGACTATTGTCTTAATATTTGAAGAACCAAAATAAAAAATTGCTGGTATTAACATTCCCGTGACTGCCAACATTAACATTGCACTATTAGTAATCGCAATATCACGATCAAATGTTTGTTTGGGGCGTTTTAATCCACCTATAAAAAAACTCAATCCCAAAACAAGAAGAAGATTCATTATTATAGAACCAGTTATTTCTGCCTTAACAACACTTAATAAACCATCTGAAATAGCAAAGAGAGAGATTATTAATTCAGTTGTATTGCCAAAAGTTATACTGAGCAATCCACCCCAGCCACTACCCAGAAAACCGGCAATCTTATCTATCAAATAATTCATCTTAATAGCAAGAGGAATAATTGCAATAGCTGAAGTAATAAATGTCCATATAGAATTACCAAAAAAGTAAAAAAACCCAAAACTAATGGGAATAAAAATAAAAAGTATATTTATTTTTTTATTCATATATTACACCTCTAAAATAGTATAACCAGATTAACAGTAATTTAAAAGCATAATATATGAATCATAGTTAAAGAAGTTTCTTTTTAAATTTACAATAAATTCATCTCTTTTCCTATCATTTTAAATTTCCCGAGAGCAAAATCAATATCATCCCGGCTGTGAACAGCTGAGATCATTACTCTAATCCTTGCCTTACCTCTAGGTACTGTTGGAAAACCTATAGATTGAGCAAAGACCCCTTCTTCAAAAAGAAATGCACTCATATCAGAAGCGTCTTCTGCATCTCCAATCATAACTGGAGTTATTGGTGTTTGACTGTGGCCAACATCAAAACCTAATGCTTCCATCTTTTGTTTAAAATATTGTCCATTACTCCACAGCTTACTTATCAGAGAATTATCCTTTTGTAATATTTCAATAGCCTTTATTGTTGCAACTATATCGGGTGGTGTAACAGCAGAACTAAATAAAAATGGACGGGCTTTCTGACGCAAATATTCAATTAATATCTTATTACCACCAGCATAACCACCTATAGTTCCCAGTGCTTTAGAAAAAGTACCAACTTCTATATCTATCTCTCCATGTAAATTAAAATGATCAACTATTCCTCGACCATGACTACCCATTACACCTTCACCATGAGCATCATCAACAAGTGTTAGAGCATTATATTCTTTTGCCAATTCTACAATATCTGGTAATTTGGCTAATGTTCCATCCATACTAAAAACTCCATCTGTAATAATCAACTTTCTCCCACTACTTTTTTCTCCTAAAGCTTTTCTTAAATTGTCCATATCCCTATGCTTAAATACCTTTACTTCTGCTTCTGATAAACGACAACCATCTATAATACTGGCATGATTTAATTCATCACTATATATTGTATCTCCTTTACCAACAATTGCTGGAATAACAGCCAGATTGGTGTTAGATCCAGATTGAAGTGTAAGTACTGCCTCTACTTTTTTAAATTTAGCCATTTTTTCTTCTAACTCTTGATGTATTTCCATTGTTCCAGCAATTGTACGTACCGCCCCCGGTCCTACTCCATATTTTTCAATTGCCTTCCTTGCTGCTTTTACTAACTGCGGATTGTTAGCAAGTCCCAGATAATTATTGGAACTAAAGTTGAGAAGTTCCCTCCCATTAATATGTACCCAGGCATCCTGTGGACCTTCAAGTATATTTATAAAATTATATAAACCCTCTTGCCGTAATTTTTCAATTTCCTCCTTCATATATTTTTGAAATTTTTCATCCATATAACAAAACCCCCTATAATATGTGGATTGTTATCTATAATTACCATCCATTATATAGCAAAATTTATGCTTTTATATATAGTTTCCTTGATAGATATTATTTTCCTGCATAAATTTAATACAAAATACTGTTTTAAATATATATTTGCTAAAAGCCTTAAGCTGTAAAAAGATATATATCTTTTTACAGCTTTAAGTTTAACTCCCTGGAACTAAAAGTCTTTGACCAACCTGTATATTACGGGGATCTGCAATATTATTTATCTGTATTAAGCGATCAACTGAAACATTATATCTCTGTGCTATTAAATATAAAGTATCACCACTACGAACCGTATAAGTTATTAAACCTGCTGGTGCTCCTTCTTCTGGCCTTTCACTAACACCAACCACTGCTGTTACTCTTACCTTTTCTGTAATAAGTAAACTTACATCAAGTGTAATTCTAACATTTATTTCCCGCTCATTGATTTTGCTGGCTGTTACACTTCTTACTGTTACTTCAGGATAGACATTCATATCCGGTGTAACTTCAGGAATATCTACAAAATGGCTGTATGGTGTAATTGTGGAAGTAAAATAAACCGGTTGATCAGGTAAAGATGCCACATAGAGTATATTAACTTCAATATCACCATCTAAAACTACTCCACCAGAACTAGCATTAGCAGTTGAACTACCACCTATTATTCTACCTGTTGCTCTAATAACCCTATTTATATCTGGATTTCCTTCTGCAATGCGGACACGATCACGAACAAGAATCCTGGTTCTTTCTTCTGCTACAATCCTTTCAACCAAAACAATCCTGGTTACAGGAAACAATTCTTCTGGAGCAATAATTTCTGTAGGAATACTTACTTTTTCCTTTTTTACTACCAGTATTTTAAAGTTTACTTCAACTTTTTTTCTAATTCTTCTGGAATCAACTTTATCTGCAATCTCTTCAGTAACTATTGCCTCTATAAATGGTGACATCTCTGGTGTAACACCTCTAAATGAAAAGCTTTCACTAAAGGGAAATTGTAATGCTACATACTCAACTTTACCCTGATTGGATAGATATAAAATATCGTTTTTAACTATTCCTGTAACATTCACCTGATTATTAGCAGCAGTTATATCAATTAATACAGCCTCAGAATTAACATTTATTATCCTTTGGATATCTGGATCTCCAGAATCCAATCGTTCTATGGAAGTTAAAGTCCTTGTATAATTTCTTTCCCGTAATTCTCGCCTTATGCGAATATCCCTTGTTCGTAGTTCTACACCTTCTTTTTCTTCAACAAAACTAACTCTTTCTGGAGCTGTTATATTTATATCACTTATAACAGTATATTCTATCCCCAGCAAACGGTCATTTATTACATAAAAATCAATATCAGATATAGCAGCTTCTATCATAACCTCATAACCAGGTCGGGCAGCGGGGACAGAAACTCTGTCTGTAAAATTAAAATTTCTTCGGATACTTACAACATTAGAGGGATCATCAGCAGATGCATAAAAAATAGAAGTTCTGATAATCCCACTATAAACTACAGTATCAGTACCAACATTAACATTAGTAATTTCAACCCTGGCATTTACACTAACGACTCTTTCTGCAGGTGGTAATCTATCTGGTATTCCTACATTTCTTACAACTTCTGTTTCAACTGTTCTGCTAGCAATACTTTCACTAATCTGCAATTGCCGGGCCATGTATATTACCTCCCTTCATTATTTTTTTACTTTCATTATTTTAATAAATTTTTTTGCTTTTTCAGGATTAATATTGACCCTGTTTTTCTTTTTCTTCTTCTTTTTCATAATAAAACTTCCTTTCTATTTTCATTTATATCATATTTTTATTAAAACAATCAATAATATCTTCCAAAAATACTTAACCTCGCTTCCCTACAGTCAAAAACATTATAAAAATGTTTACTGGAATAAAACTAACTGAAGTAATTAAAAAGCTATTTTATTATATGCAATAAAGACCTTTTGTGACAAAAAAAAAGAACTGCAGGTGTACTTCCCACAGTTCTCTTGCTTTTATCCTTTGGGTTCAATTATTTCACTTGGTATACAAATCTTCTGGCCAATTTGTAAATTATTCGGATCCACATCCGGATTAGCCTGAATTAATTTATCTACCGTTGTATTATAACGTTTTGCTATTTTCCAAAAAGTATCTCCTGGCTGTACTACATAAACAACATAGGAAGGTGGACACTCATCAGCAGCGGGCGATATTACAATAACATCAGTTATTATCTCTAGCTGTCTAAATTCTGTCACCTTGGCAAATTTCTTTAATACTACCGTTATTTCAACAGTTCTTGCATTTAACTCTTCATAGCTAACATTTTGTACAGTTACTTCAGTATGTGTATTCATACCCTCTTCAGTACCGGGAATATCTACAAAATTATCAAAATTAATTATACCTTCACTAAAATGAACGGGCTGCTGTGGTTCTCCTGCTTCAGCTACACCTACATATAAAATACTACCTTCAATAGTACCTTCAATCATCACACCGCCACTCTCAGTAAATGCATTAACTTCCATTATTTGCGCGGAGGCTTCAAGTACTCTTTCTAAATCAGGCTTTCCTACAGGTATGTTTATCCTGCTTGTAACAGTTTCATAAACAATATCTTCACCAACAACATCTTCAACTCTTAATAATTCACGTTCTAATTCTACCTGGTCACTAATAATATCTGTAATAACATTTACCTGCTTTGGTTCAGTAACTTTAGCAAAGAATTCAACAGTAACATCAACTTCGACTTCCGATTCACTAATAAAGTCATAAGATACTCTTTTTATTACAGCATTTGTAAAAACAGAATATTCCGGCAGTGCTCCCGCTACTTCAATAGCTTCACTAAAGGAAAATTCACCTTCTAAAAAGTGTACTGGTTGCTGTGGTTCACCTTCAGGTGCCTGGGCCACATAAATTACTCCTGCTTCTATTTGGCCATCAATTATTACACCTTCTTCTGTTATTTCAGCAGTAATTGGTAAAATATTTGCACCCGCATTTAAAACTCTTTCAATAGGTGGTTTACCAACAGGAACTTCTATTCTTCCACTAATAACAGTTGTTACCGTGTTTTCACCAATTACATCTTCTATACGCAATAATTCCTGTGATATATTTTCTTCATCAATACCTGTAACTTCCGTAATGACAGTGATTTGACGGTACTCGGTTACTTTTACAAATTTAGTTAAAACAACTGTTACTTCAATTGTTCGATTATCAAGTAGTTCATAAGATACACGCTTTATATTAAGGTCAGTAAATACATTCATACCGGCTTCTGATTGAGGAATATCCACAAAATTAGTAAATGTAATTTCTCCTTCTGAAAAATGAACAGGTTGCTGTGGCTCTTCTTCCGGTACATCAGCTACATAAATTGCTCCGGTTTCAATATTACCGGTTATGTTAACTCCACCATCTTCTATCTCTGTTTCTACTTCCATAATATCTGCTGTGACTTCAATTACTCTCTCCACATCCGGCTTTGTATCAGGAATTACAACTTCTCCTGTTACAGTCTCAGAAATAGTATCTTCACCTATCACATACTCTACTCTAATTAATTCCTCATTAAAACTAATTGCCAACTAATTCCCCTCCTTTCGCAATAGAATTTTATAAAAATATATTCAATTATAATATATGCATATTCATATAAATTGTGAAAATGCCCTTTCCTTCTTTCTTCATCTATTATATATCTATAAAAATATAGCTCAAATATTACTTATCTCATCAAATTAAGATAACTTATAACTAATTATTTTAAAAAATAACATACTAATTCTATAAGAAACTAGTTATAATAATTGACCTTTTTTGAATATATATTATATAATATTGTTATGTCCTTAGAAATCAAAAATTAGGAGGGATCAGCTATGGATAAAATATTTAAGTATCCTGCAGTCCAATATATTCCTCTACGGTTATATGAGTCCCAGAAAGGGGGTAACCCCTTCAACTTATCTAAGCCAAGAATTGTAATCGAAAATGTACATAATAATAGTTATTATAAAAAATTTTCATCACTTATGAATTATATCAGTAAAGAAGAGTTTTTAAATGTTAAACTATATAATGGAGAAGTAAAATTTATAAAATACAGAAGTCATGAAGTCTTTATGGTAGGAAAACCATCTGATGGAAGGTATCATTTTTTTAAGGTAACTAAAAAATACTTTTACAAAGATAATTTAATCTTTACTTTTTATAATCAAGTTACAGGGGAAAAAATGGCCAGGAGGCGATATGAATTGTTGATATAAAAAATATATCATCTCCTTTCAAATTATTATATAATATCAAAACAAAAAGTTTGACTTGTTCAGTTCAAATTAATATAATAGATAATTACAGGAGGGTACTTCTATGGCCAAAGAAATAAAAAGCAATTATCAAGATATGAATGATAATAGACTTATTGAATTAACTCGCAAAAATATTAAACAAGCTGAAAAAATACTAATTGAACGCTATCAATACCTGGTTTATATAAAATCCAGATCATATTACCTCCCAAATGGAGATAAAAGTGATGTGATCCAGGAAGGTATGATTGGTTTATATAAAGCAATCAGGGATTACCAGATTGACAATAGTTCTTCATTTAAATCATTTGCTGCTATCTGTATAACTCGCAATATAATATCAGCCTTAAAAAAAGCAACCAGAAAAAAGAAAGAACCTCTTAATTCATCTATGTCTTTAGACAAGCCTCTATATAAAAGCGAATCTGAGCGCAATTTACTGGATATTTTTACAAATAAAGATAGTACTGATAATCCCCTGGATTTACTCCTTAATAAACAGAAATTTACATTACTAACATCCTACATTGAGAAAAACTTCAGTGAACTTGAATATAATGTCTTTTTAGAATATAGAAAAGACAAATCTTATCAGGAAATTGCTGATACACTTGATGTTACAAATAAATCAGTTGATAATTCCCTCCAGCGAATTCGCAACAAGATAACAAATTTTCTGAAAAAAAGTGACAGTTATAAATTTAAAAAACCGTTCCTATCCAAAAAATAGAAACTGGCGTGAACCTCACCACCTAAATTACTAAATTAGTTTACAGGATGTTTGATATTTAACTGTTGTAACCTAAAAAAATCAGGCTAGGCTATAGCCCCAAAACTATTTTTTAATCTAATTTTTACTTAATCTTAATATTGTTTTAATAAATGAATGTTATTATATTAATAGTAATAAAGTAAATAAGAATAATATCTTTATAAGGTTTCGTACTTAAGGATCTTATATAATTGATTATTATCAGTAAAAATCATCGCTCCAGCCTGCTTTAATTTAATATGCTGAGCAGTTAATCAATTATAAAATTTACTGACTTATAAAGATTGATATAAATTTAATATTTTTTTCATGAAACCTCCTTTTTTCCCAATCAGATTATTTGATTGGGTTTTGACTTTTATAGAAAATTTATTAATAAATACAACAACCAAAGACCACATTTATCTTTTGTTAAAGTACTAACTACAGTTTATGAAAAAACATCGTCAACAACTTGATTTCAGGAGTTAAATTTGAAATCTTCTCATCATTAAATTTTCATTTTTACTGCAAATAATATTTTTTTCTAAACATAAAAAAATGGTGAGATCTGTTCATCTTAAATAAGGGGTAGCATGCCATACATACCACCCCTTCATAATACAATTATTACTCAAACCAGGATTTAATTTCTTTTACAGAAGGTATTTTTCCTTTAACCTTAGTCTCACCATCAATTACTACAGCCGGAGTCATCATTACTCCCCTCTCAACAATTTCATCCAGATCCTCTACTTTTACTATTTCTGCTTCGACTCCTGCTTCTTTGATTCCTTTTTCTATCAACTCCGAAGTCTTTTGACACTTTGGACATCCAGTCCCTAAAATTTCTATTTTCTTCACTTACATCAACTCCCTCTTTAATTTTATAAAGTTCTTTAATAATTACACTACAAAGGTTCCATAAATCAAACCACTAATTGTAGCCATCACCACCACTAAACTAACAAAAACAAGTGTCTTTTTAGTACCCAGTACACTGCGGATAACAAGCATATTGGGTAAACTCAAAGCAGGACCAGCCAGTAATAAGGCCAGGGCCGGACCTTTACCCATACCCAAACCAAGTAATCCCTGTAAAATAGGAACTTCAGTTAATGTTGCAAAGTACATAAAGGCTCCCAAAATTGAAGCTGTAAAATTAGCTACCAGAGAGTTTCCACCTACAAATCTAGCTACCCAATCTGCCGGAATAATACCGGCATCAGTTCCGGGACGGCCCATTAAAAACCCGGCTACCAGAACTCCTGCAAATAAGAGAGGTAATATCTGTGCTGCAAAATCCCAGGATGAATCAACCCATTCCTTTAATTCATTTTTAGCAAACCACATTTTTAGTATTACTCCCAGTATAATTAATAAACCTATAGTTATCGGCCATTTGACATTATAAACTGCCATCCATAAGCCACTGGCCTGACCAGGCTTAGCCCAGGCAGCAAAAATAAGAATTAAAATCAGAGTAATAAAATATATCAAATTTTGAAAAGCAGATCTTCCTGCTTCATCTCCATTACTTCCCATCTCTTTTCCTTCAAGTCTTTGCTGATCATCTTTTCTAAAAATTACTGCCATCAAAACTCCAATTACCAGAGCAAAAACAACCGCCCCTATAGCACGGG
>CAYRVO010000030.1:0-10192 GCA_964427565.1 uncultured Halanaerobiales bacterium
TATAATTCAGTTCTTAGAAATAACTACCCCAATAGAACCATCCCAGGATTTAAATTTCATAAATAAGGTCCACATTCATAGATATAATTTTTTGATATCCACAAATATAAAACTATTTATTAATATTATTTACTAATTTACAGGATTTATTTTTTATTTTTTCTAAACCTTTTTCCGAAGGCAAGCCCCTGATATCACCCATTCTTCCCTGAGTACTTATGCTTTCCTTACCATGAAACTCACTTAATGTATACCATTCACCTACTATTTCAAACCCTAAATGTTCAAAAAACTGACCAATATATTTTAGTACGGGTATTGCTTCATTTTTGCCCGTATGGGGACCTGAATATGTACAAAATAATAAAACATTTCTACCCTTAACCTTTGGGGCACCTAATTTTACATAACCCTGATCTTCATAATAACTAAATTTATCTTTTAGATAATCCTCTAATTTTTGAGGGGGACACCACTGATAAGAAGGTGTACCAATACAAACTAAATCATAAGCTAAAAAATCCACATTTTCTGCATCTTTTACTTTCATCATTTCAACTTTTGCCCCTGCTTCTTCTAAACCATCCTGTATTGAAAAAGCCACTTTTTCTGTATTGCCAGTCTTTGACCAATAAATAATAGCAACTTTAAATTCCTTATTCATTATTTTCACCCCTAATATATATATTCGTTATAGAAAATTGCTTCTTATACTTTTTCACTAAAACATTTAATAGTTTCCACATTTATTAACATTCTCCTGCTTATTTTGAAGAATATAATAAATTTAACTGTATTTAATATTTTCTAACAAAAAACCCCTGGAATATACCAGGGTGTAAATTATATCTTTTAATTTGTTTTCAGCTAACAGCAAGTAAAATATGTAATTATATTCATATATAAGATCATTTACATATATACCAATTATTCCAGATACCAATATTGATAACTTTTACAGAGTCAAATATCTTTTTCATTTCAGTAACAGCATTCTCTCTAAAACTAAAGTAATTTCCTCCTTCAAGATATTCTATTATATTAATAAGAGAAAATATAAAATGATTTTTCTGATTATAATCATGTATAATTACCTGATCATTACTCAATCTTTTTGCCTCTTTATATAATTTAATTCTATTAGATTTAGTAAGTCCATGAGCTACATAAGCAGCTGTAACAAGCTCAAAACTATTATCACGAAAATCAATACCATCTATTACATTACCTTTTATGCAAGATACATTATTTCCTTGTCCTTGCTTAACCATGGCTGGAGATGCATCTACTCCTATAACATTATAACCTCTCTTCTGTAATGAATATGCAAATGCACCTGTACCACATCCAATATCTAATACTTTATCTCCACTGGAAATTTCTAAATAAGCTTCAAACTTTCTGATAATATTTTGATAAGACTTTATCTGAATATTAAAAAACCACTCGTAAATAAATGCTATATTATTAAATATTTTAATATGGCTATTCATTGAATTACCCTCACTAATAAACTTTTTAATATAATTCTATATCGTAATCAAATTTATTCATATATATATCAGAAAACTCAATATCCAATCTCTCTATTATTATAGAATTAGATCGTTTTTTATATACTTCATTTTCTTCTTCATATATTTTTCAATAGGTATTTTATTATAAATTTTTGCCTTATAAAATTTTCTTTATCTCTATTAATCCTTCTACAGCAAAACTCTTTTTCCCTCTGTTTTTTAATTCAATTATATCAATATTATGAGACAGATATCTTTGTAGCATAATCTTATATAATTTAATAATATAACTATTTCCCATTACTACAACATTTTTAATTTCACACCATTCATCTTTTAATAGTTGTTTAAGATTAAATATTATCTTACCTAAAACTACTCCTTCTAGATATGATGTTTTCTCAATACTATTAAAACCATTAAAAATTTGCATAGTATTCAGAAGATAAAGTGATCTATTTATCCCATAATTTTTAACGATCTCAGTACCTTGTAATAACATTTTTTTATTAATTTCTCTATTATTATCTTCAATTGAATTGGATAATATAGTATTATTTTTCAAAGAATGAAATAATTCTCCTGAAATTGTAGAAAATATATCTATTATTTTTTTATCTCTTACATACACTATTTGAGTATGTGAACCTGGTAATATTATACACAGATCCCTTTTGTAATTTTTTTCTGTTGTTTTTAATACTCCGAAAATTTCTATCTCTTCTCCTCGCATATGATTTATTAAATAAAAATTATTATAATTAAGTTTAAAGTTTTTATCTCTGGTTTTTACTCCTGGTATTAAATTTATTTCTCTTTTAAATATCTTAGATTCATAATATTTGTGTATATGCTTAACTAACTTATTTATTGAAACAGGTGTAGATATATGATTAATATTTTTTAAACCAAATATAGAAGTAGCCATACCGGAGATAAATATTTCGTCTATATTATTACTTTTTAATTTATTTTTCTCCAATAAATCTTCGTACAATTTTTTTATATTACTTAATAATGAATAATTATTATTATTAATAGAAACATCTTTAGAACCAATTTTCATTTTTTTATAATATCTAACTAGTTCATCTTTTATTAAATAAATTCTTGTGTTTGTTGTTCCGGTGTTTAGATAAACCCAATATTGAGCAGACATCTAAATCTCCCCTTTTTTATAAAAGTTCATCTTTGAATTAAAGAAAATATCCCGGACATATTTTATATTTTATTAATACACCCAAGAATCTTCATCTTATGCATAACTTCGTCTTTAACAGCATTAATAGAAGGTCTTAAAAGTTTTACATGATTATGTATCTCTTTATTACCCGCTACATTTTTCTTTAACATATCAGAGAACACCCTCTTTAATCTGGTTCCAATATTAACTTTTTGTATACCCCTTCTCCCTGCCTCCGTTAATTCTGCTTCAATTACACCAGAAGAACCATGTAATACTAACGGTAAATCTACCTCGTTTCTTATTCTATCAAGTAATTTAAAATTTAAATTTGCTTTTTGTTTTTGCATACCATGACTGGAACCAATAGCAATAGCGCAAGCGTCTATTCCAGTTTCTTCCACAAAGCTTTTTACCTCATCTGGTTTTGATAAAACCATGTGCAACTCTTTATTTCCCTCTTCAGAATTTCCTACTCTACCAATTTCTGCTTCCACAGTTACATTTAAAGAATGAGCTACTTTAACAATCTCTTTTGTATTATTAACATTTTTTTCATAAGATAAAAGAGAACCGTCATACATTACTGACGAATAACCAATATACATTGCCTTTATAATTTTTTTGTAGTCAGTAGCATGATCAAGATGTAAACAGATAGGTACAGTTGTATTATTTGCTCTACATTTAATAATACTCGCCAATTCTTCCATACCCGAATGAACAATAGCAGAACTTGAGGTCATTAGAATAACTGGTGATTTTGCTTCTTCAGCTGCATTCACAACAGCTGTAATATCTTCAATATTATAGACATTAAAAGCTCCTACAGCATAACCACCCTTAAATGCCTCAAATAACATATTATTTAAATTTACAAGTGACAATTTTATCCCCCCTATATACTTACCTTTTTACTATCCCCTATTATGTTTGTTACTGCCATCTTATAATTATCGTAATAATCTCCTGCTAAACTACCTAATAATGCAGCTCCCAGGGTAACAGCTTTATCAATCTTAGTTATGTAAACATCCCTGTTCAAAATACGTGCTTTTTCTTTCATCAACAAACTGTTTCTGGTACTTCCACCTATGGCTATAATATCAAGCTGTTCATCGATAATTTTTTCCAGTACTTTGATAATTTCTTTACTCTTTTCTGATATATGATGGATACCTGCAAGAAAGATTTCCCCACGTTTAGTGGAAAGTGAAATGTTTAAAAAATTTATATTATTTAATTTATACTTATTCCTCCTATCATTCTGATTAATATATAATTTAATATTTGATTTCTGATTTACATAATTTCTTGCTTCCCGACAGAAAATATTATAATCCTTCTCTGTTAGTTTTTCTTTGTTTTTATTAAGAAATAAGCTGATTAAAAAATCAATTACTGCACCTGAATAATCAAATGTATCATATATATAACCCATTTCCGGGATAACATGTGCTCCAATATTTATATCTAATTGCCAGAGTTGATTCATATTAATATCTGCTATATCTACTATTGCTTGAATATTTTCAGCTGTACCCATCGAATCAAGAATTACATTATCTCTATAAGCAGCTACAGCATAGGAACCACAAATATGGTCATGACCTCCCAATGCAACTGGTATATCATAATCAATTTGCAATTTATTTTTCATTTCATTACTTAAGTTTCCTATTTTTTTTCCGCTATCAATTAAAGGAGGAAATACATTATCTGTAAAAGGTAAAATAGAAAGTATATCTTCTGACCATTTTCTTTCCTTAATGTTTAAAGCCCCTGTACGACAGGCCAGAGTGTAATCCATGGCTAATTCTCCTGTTAATTTATAGGCAATATAACTATTAGCGGGAAGCCATTTATATACCTTATTGAACATTCCTGAATTATTTTCTTTATACCAACTTAATTTATGAATACTATGTAAATATTCAGGTTTCAAACCAGTAATTTTAAAAAAATATTCTGGATCAAACTTATTGAAAAAATCATCTTTCTGTTTTTCTGTCCTTCTATCATACCAAACCATTGTCCGGGAATAATTAATATTTTTCCTGATTACGGGTATTAATGTTTCAGCAAAACTAGATATACCGATAGATAAAATCTCTAGATCATTTGCAATTATTTTCTGCAACATTATTAGTACACAGGAAAAAATATATTCTTTATCAAAATCATAACCATCCTTACTATCGTATATTTTATTTTTCTTACTAAAAGAGTAAAGCTGTTTTCCCATTAGAGAAAAAGCTGTTATTTTAATATTGGTTGTACCAATATCTATACCAATTATAGATTTCATAATTCAATTTCACCTTTTCCCTTTAATTCTTCCACCTCAATATAACTTTCGCGAATATCTTCTACATCACAGTATTTTAAACTACCCGGACCATACTGTCTCGTATTTGCCGCTCCACAGGCCATAGCAAGGCGGAATGTCTCTCTTTCATTGTAATTCTTAGCAAAGCCATATAAATAACCTGCCAGAAAGGAATCACCAGAACCAATAGCATAATTAGAAAATATTTTTTTATTAAAACCCCTTAGTAATAATCCATTATTATATAATATTGCTCCTTTTTTACCAAGAGTTATAATAACCTTAGTCAGTCCTTGTTTTTTAATTATTTTTATAATATCTTTAAATTTATTTATTTTATAGTTATCTTTAAATATTTCCAAGAATTCATTCTTATTAATCTTTAAAACATCTACATCCATTTCCAGACTCGCTTTCAAAAATTTCTTGCTTGTATCAATTACAATATACATATTTTTGTTTTTAGCAATTTTTAATATATTTTTAATATCTTTTTTAGTAAAACCTTTTGGAGCACTACCAGCCAAAACTAATATTTGCTTAGCCTGTAGCCATTCAGATAATTTTTTTATATACTTCTCTTTTTCTTTATAACTAATTTCAGGACCCTTTTCATTAATCATTAAAGTAGTGTTCTTTATTTCATTTACAAGTGCATAGTTTATTCTTGTTTCATCATTTATAGCAAAATTCCAGCTTTTAATACCTTCTTTCTTCAACTCCTTAATTATTATATTTCCTACATCTCCTCCTAATATATTGGATACTTCATAATTATTAAACCCCAAGATGTTTAACACCCGTGCAACATCATTACCTTTACCACTTACCATAGGTATTACTTCATCCACTCTAACAACATTTGAATTTACATTATGCTTAATTATTCCGGTATGATCAAATGAAGGATTTAAATTCAATATTTGTATCAATTACTTCAACACCTCCAATTTTTCAATTTTAAATGCACTTTTAAAATTAATTAGAGTAAAAATAAATATCTTATATAACAAAATTTTCAAATATTTTATTATTCACATTTTTCACCGCTGGATAAATTTCCTTATATATATCATAATATGTGTTATATTTTTGAGAAGAATTTTTATTTGGTTCATATATTTTTTTGATTCGAAAAGTATTATCAAAAGCTTCATTTATATCTTTATAGATACCTACACCAATACCGGCCAGTAAAGCAGCACCTAATGAACTAGCTTCTTCTATTGCTGGAATTATAATCTTTTTACCGATAATATCTGACTTGATTTGCATCCATAACTTATTTCTGGTAATACCACCTACCGATACGATATTTTGGGCCTCAATATTTAAGGTATATTCTAATGATTCTAACATTTCCCTGAATTGATAATTTAAACCTTCAATTATACCTCTTAGTAAAACCACTTTATTTATATTATCACTTAAACCTATAAAAGCTCCCAAAGAACGGTTATCATTTATTGGTGTACCAGCACCTGAAAAATGTGGTAAAAAAAATAAACCTTTAGAACCCGGATTTATTTTACTGGCTTTTTGTAAATTATTCTCTATCTCGCCCTTTTTTTGTATAAAATTATTTTTATACCATTCAAACATCCCTCCGGCCACAGCAGTAGCAAATATAGCATAATTGTTTTCCATAACATGACTTTCAACTGTAAGGCCAGCATTAAATATACTTTTATTTAAAAAAGGCTTTTTTACAGACTTTAATACAGTTTCCCATGTACCACATATATCCATAATTACATTCCGCTTATATGCCCCTACAGCTAAAGAAGCGGTTATACAATCATGACCCCCTAAAACAACTGGAGTTTTATTTTTTAATCCTGTCATCCTGGATACTCGGTCAGTTATTCTACCAATAACACTACCACTGGATTGTATATCAGGAAAAATTTCTTTATCAATACCAGCACTTTCAATTAAATCTTTTGACCATATTTGTTTCTTCAAGTTTAATACAGATGTAGTTGAAGCTATAGAATAATCAGTTACCTTCCTTCCACATAATTTATAGTTTATATAATCTTCTACCAATAACCATTTGTCTGTTTTTTCTAATATCTCAGGATGGTTATCTTTTATCCACATTATTCGGTAGATAGAGTCGATAGGCATAATTTGTCTACCAGATATATTAAATATTTTACTGGCACCAATTTTAGATTTTAATACTTGACTTTGAGGCTCTGTTCTTGAACAATGCCATGATATAAAAGGATAAAGCCAATTCCCATCTTCATCTACTGGAAGGCCATCTTGCCCAAAACCAGTTACTGCAATCCCTTTAATTTTTTCAGGATAATCCACTTTTTTTACTGCTTCTCTAATAACTGAAATAGTATCTTCCCACATTATTTCGGGATCCCAGTATACCCAGTCTTGATGTTCAGAGTTTAAATAAGATACTTTGGTTGGTCTTTTCCCAGATGCAATTATATTACCTGTAATATTGTATATATGAGATTTTATACTGGTTGAACCGATATCAATTCCCATTAAATAAGACATCCCAAACCTCCTACTCTTTAGTACCCAATAAATCATAATTTAATAGGATATTTACCATATTTCTTGACAGTATCTAACATAGCAACATAACTTTCAGGATTCACCCCGGAATGAATACTATTACTGGAAGACAAAATAAATCCACCTCCCGGAGCAGCTACTTTTAAACATTTTTTTGTCTCCTCAATTGTTTTATTTACATTATCATCGGTAAGTGTGTTCACACAGTCTACATTTCCCTTAATGGCAATTCTATCACCATATTTTCTTTTTATTAACTCAAGATTCATACCAGCCACAGGATCGATGGGATCCAGGCAATCTATACCAGATTCTATTATCATATCTATTATAGGCATTATATAACCATCTGTATGTTTAATAACAAGTAGACCCAAATCCTTATATCCCTGCATAACTCTTTTTAGTGGAGGATAAAAAATCTCTTTAAATATTTCTGGCGACATAATCGGTCCCTGATTATAAGCATAATCATCGCCAGTAAAAACAATTTCAACTCCTCTTCTCACAGCTTCCTCAGCCATTTTTAAATTCACTTCCACAGACAAGTCGATTAAATTTTTTACTAATTTTGGATTCTCTATTATACTTAGTAAAAAATCTTCATACTTCATTAATCTACTCGGTATAGAAAAAACATCATTTAAATGTAAAATTATAGCCTTTTTGTTTTTATATTTGCTTAACATATAGTCAAGTGTCTTATAGCGATTCTTCTTAAAGGGATCAGGTGGCCGGTACTTTTTGAAATCATGCATAGTTTTAATGGGACCTGAAACAGGTATTCTATATGCCTCACCTGTATCTTTTTTTATAATCCCCCACTCGTCTTTATATAGATTATCTTCAATTTCCATTGTTTCATAATCTATTTCAATAACCAAAGCATCTAAATCCATTTTGCAAATGAATTCTTCATATGTTAAACCAGGACATATACTATTTATTACTTTCTTATCAATTAGCCATTCAAAAGTAGGTACTCGATCAACTTCTTTCTGCTTTAAAACATTTATTACCCTCTCTCTGGAATTCATAATTAATAATTCCTTTCAATATTATAATGTGTTTAATAAATTGTAATAATTATTTGCACTTTCTTTTGTATCTTCATAATCTAGTTCAGTTTCCAATGAAATAAAACCATTGAATGAATCTTTTTTTAAACTTTTTAATAAATCTTTATAATTTATAGATCCCTCTCCAAAAGGAACAAATTTCAAATCACCATTATAGTCTTTATAATCTTTAATATGACAATAAGATATATGTTCTTTTATTATATTATACTCCTCAATAATATTATCACATTTATTTAAATTATCTTTTTGAAAATATTTCGTAATCAAACTATTTGCAGGATCCCACAATATTTTTATATAATCACTATTAATGTTTTTAACAACTTCATAAGTATTACAACCTCCAGGTAAATATGCATGGGGACAATTTTCAATTAATATTATTTTCCCTGAATTCTTTGCTATTTTATTGGGCAAAAGCATTTTTTCGGTAATATCATTCACTACTTTTTTATATTCTTTATTTACTCCTTTTTCTCTTATAAACGGGAAAGCTCTAATATAATCTGTATTTAATTGTTTACTTATTTCAACACATTTTCTTAGTTTTTCAATATGTTGATCATATGTGCCCTTAAATACTATAAATTCATCGCTAAATTCTTCAAGGTTATTTATATTAGTATATAATGGAGCCATCATAAATAAAGTTGTAGACAGAGCTGATATTTTCATATTATTTTTATTTAATATTTTATCCACTAAATTTAATTCATTATTATCAAGATTCTCAATAGTTTTATTCCATAAAGAATGTATTTCTACAAATCTATAATTCATTTTTTCAGCTTCATAAACAGCTTTTTCAAAATCCATACTAATTTGGTCAGTTATAATTGAATTTCGCATTGTCTTCATCCTTTCTTTTAATGCTACAAATAAATTTATTCGTAAACCATCATAACCTTCATACGCCCTCTTTTAGCTTCTTTTTCATTCAAAGCAGTATCATATGCTTTTTGATATTTTTTAAACGAAAATGTATCAGTTATAAGTTCATCTGTTTTTATTCTATTTTGTGAAATTAATTCGATTGTTCTAATATAATCATCTTTTACATACATACAACTTCCCAGAAGATTTATTTCTCTATCTTGAATATATGCCAACTTGATTTCTACATCTATTGGTGGTACACCTATTAACATTATCTGGGAACCTTTTCTTGCATTATTTATTGCTGAATTTATACTTTCTTTACTTCCTACACAATCTATAATAATATCCAGATTACTTTTTCCTATATTTTTTTCTATCCATTCAGGCAAACTAACTTTATTAACATTAACAGTACAATCAATTCCTACCTCTTTAGCTTTTTTTAATCTGGCATCAATAATATCAGTTATGATTACTTTTCTAGCCCCAGCAATCTTTAAAGCCTGTGCTGTAAAATTACCTATAATACCGGCCCCTATAACAAGTGCAATATCACCTAATTTAAAATTAGATTTTCTTGTTGCATGAACACCAACTGCTGCTGGTTCAACCATTGCACCCTGTAGGGATGTCATATTATCAGGTAATTTATGAACTT
>CAYRVO010000031.1:0-9448 GCA_964427565.1 uncultured Halanaerobiales bacterium
ATATCTTCTACATAATTCCTTACATAATGCATGGTCATAATGCCACTGGTCTCACCATCTTCTACAACACGCACAGCATCAATACCATTCTGTAACATCTCAGCAACAGCTTCCTTTACAGATGCAGTGATTTCTACCTTTCCGGCCAGTGGATTTATGGCATTTTTAATATCATTTGCTTTTAAAGCATCTAAAGCCAGTACCCAGCCTACATACTTTTCTTTATCTTTTACTACAAATACAGTACCTGGACTAGTATTTTCTAATTGCTTTTTTAATATTTCATTACCTTTTTCTAACTTTAATTCAGGTGGTTCTTCCATCATTAAATTTTCAACACTGAAGAGATTTAAAATCTTAAGTGCACGATCACTACCAACAAAATTAGCAGCAAATCCGTTCTTAGGACTTGCCAATAATTCCTGTGGTTTATCATACTGTATAACTTTACCTTCTTTTAGCAAAGCAATTCGATCTCCCATTTTTATTGCTTCATCAATATCATGTGTTACAAATACTATGGTTTTTTTCATTTTCCGCTGTAATTTCAAAAACATATTTTGTAGGTGTTCTCTAGTTATAGGATCAACAGCTGCAAAGGGTTCATCCATTAACATAATGGAAGGATCTACAGCCATAGCCCGTGCCAGTCCAACCCTCTGTTTCTGGCCTCCACTTAACTGATATGGGTATTTATTACTTATTCTACCGATATTCAAATCAACTACCTCTAATAATTCATTGATCCGTTTATTAATTCTACTTTCTTCCCAGCCCTTAAGCTGAGGTGTAATTGCAATATTTTCTGCAACAGTTTTATGTGGAAATAAGCCAATAGACTGAATTACATAACCAATATTTTTTCTTAATTCAACTGAATCTATTTGATTACTATCTTTACCTTCTATAAAAATTTGACCAGAAGTAGGCTCAATTAAATGATTTATCATTTTAAGTGTAGTTGTTTTACCACAGCCAGAAGGACCGACCAAAACACAGGTTTCTCCTTCAGGCACTTCCAGGGAAATTCCATCTACAGCAGTAAAATCACTGAATTTCTTTTTAACATTTTCTAGTTTAATCATCTATTATCACCCCTTGCAGTTTGTAATAAACCAGGAGATACTACTTTCCTTTTAACAAGTTCCATACCTCCATCAATTAAAATTGCAATTAAACTCACCATTATTGCTCCTGCTATAATCATATCCATATTACTGCGGGCTATTCCATGGTGAATCAAACGACCCAAATTTTTCTCCCCGATAAATGTTGCCAGAGTAGCAATATTTATTATTAATACAAGAGTTACTCTTATACCGGCAAGAATTGTAGGCAAAGCAACAGGTAATTCTACATCAAATAATATTTTTCTTCTTGACATTCCGACTCCTCTTGCCGATTCAATAATTGAATCATCAACAGACTTCAAACCAACATAAACATTACGTACAATTGGTAACATAGAATATAAAACAAGAGCAAAAAGAGCAGTTAGTCTACCAAGACCAAACATAGGCATTGTTAATAATAAACCATAAAGCGCAATGCTGGGAATACACATTATAATACTGCCTACACCCAGAATTGTGTCCGCAAAAGCTTCATATCTACTGATTATAATCCCAACTGTAGTCCAAATTAAAGTAGCAAAAAATATAGCCATTCCTATTAAAATAAAATGCTGGACAGTATAATCAATCACTTCCTGACCATTTGTGAGAAAAAAGTTTATAACAGACATCTTCTCTCCCCCTTGTAGATGAGAAATTTATAGCTTCTATATGTTTTTTTTTGCTCAAAAAAAAATACCTAAATTTATCTTTTTAAATTCAGGCATTTTAATGCGAATCAGATATTTTATTTTAAATACTATTTACAAGGCATATTTACCCAGTTTGGAAGTATTGTATAATAAATAAAACATTTTGTCAAGCTTTTATTAAACTTTTAACTTTTTCTTTAATTATATCTCTTATCTTCCTGAATTCACTTATAGGTTTACCTACTGGATCTTCTAGATCCCAGTCTTCTCTTATTCTACAGGGAATAAAAGGACATTCAACACCACAGCCCATAGTTATTAAAATATCTAGTTCTGAAGGTATCTCTTCCAGTGATTTTGGCTCCTGCTCACTTATATTAATACCTTTTTCTTCCATCACTTTAATTGCATTGGGATTAACCCTTTCTGCCGGTTTTGTACCGGCACTATAGACTGCAAGCATATTATTATTGTCGTAAAATTTAGCAAACCCCTCCGCCATCTGACTACGACATGAATTACCTATACAGATAAACCCTATCTTCCCTTTTGACATATTTACTTACACCCTCTCTTATATTTTCCTTCCTAATATATATATTTAAATTTCATCCTTCATTTCCCTGAGGTACCTAATCTACTAATATAGGCACCAATATCCTGTAATTTTTCTTTCTTCACAGTATAATGGACATAATAACCTTCTTTTTTCCCCATTACCAAATCTGCCTGCCGTAAAATTTTTAATTGCTGGGATACAGCAGATTCAGATATCTCCAATTTGCAAGCAAGAGCCCTTACACAATATTCCTTATTTAATAGCAACTTAACTATTTTAAATCTATTTTCATCTGCTAAAGCTTTAATACCTTTAAGCATTTTTTCCATTAACTTCACCTACTTCCTAAACTCTATTCATTACATACTGTTTTGTGAAGTAAAAAAAAGCATTAAAGCAAATGCTACAGACATACCCCAAACAATAACACTAGTTATTGCTGTATATATTTTATTTTTTGTCTTTAAAGAACTTTTTAACAACTGTAATACAGAAAAAAATATTATTAACAAGGTAAAGTTATTTGTTAGCAAACCTACCGTCATCTTCTGTAGCGGAAAGTTTTTTAACATTTTTTTCCAGCCAGCCCGTTTTCACATTTTCTCTTCTATCAAATTCCGGTACATAGGGCTTAATATCAAGTAGGGGTGTACCATCAAGAATATCTATATCTTCTATATATAAATGATTATTTTCGATTTTTACAAGACGTACTATTGACAGTCCAATTGAATTGGGACGACTAGGAGCCCTGATGGAAAATATGCCATGTTCTCTATCTTCCATAAAGGGCTTAACTGTTAAAGAACATTTTCCTGCCTTATGACATGAATATAATAATATCAGGTGTGAAAAACCTTCTAGATCCTTTAGACCCTTTTTATATTCAGGTAATAACTCTATTTTCCCTTTACCAGCTCCTTTGGCTGTTGGTTGTATAGGAGTACCTTCAGGTTTTTTAAATGGTGATCTTATTTTACCTATTGGACTAAATGTTAGTTTATTCATTATTCATTTCCTCCTTAATAACTTAATCATCCAGGAATAATAACTGATATTTATGTAATAAAAATACTTATTTAAGCATTTTCTTAATTAAATTATATCATGCTTAACTGTTCTGTCAAGATTGTTTTTGAATATATTTAATTATATAATTAATTCACTCACTGCTTTATCTGTTAAAAATATCAGTGCAAAAATTACTTATTTTATAAATTAATCTTCCCTTTAAAAATAAAATGACCCCTATAAAGGGTCATCAACTTTCCAAATTTTATTAATATCTTCCCTGAAATTTACGCTAAACTCGCCTACTAGAGATAAACTGGCCTTTAATCAGTAAACAACCTCAGCAAATTCCATAATGAAATCCTCGTTCGTCAGCTTTGCGAATGGGTGGGGAGGATGTCAATACAGCTTTCTATACTGAAGTTACACATACTCCTATTAAACCAGGTCCAGCATGAACTACCATAGCAGGACTTATCTCTCCTAAAATTGTTTTATCCACATTTTCAAATTTTTCAAACTTCTTTAATAATAATTCTGCTTCTTCTTTAGCATCTGCATGCATTACATCAACATAACATAAGCCTTGATTTATTTTCTTTTTTGCAATTTCGTATAATTTATTAATAGATTTTTTTCTACTTCTGCTTTTATCAACAGTATAATATTTTCCTTCATCATTAATGGATATAATAGGTTTTATATTTAGTAATTCACCAATTGTACCTTTTACTTTACCAATTCTTCCACCTTCTTTAAGATATTTCAGTGTTTTAACAATAAAATGTAGTTCAATATCATTTATTTTTTCTCTCGTCTTATCAACTATCTCGGTAAAATCAAAGTCGCTTTTATCTATTAAATTCCTGGCATAAAGAACCAATCTTCCCAGACCCATTGATAGAAGTTTAGAGTCAACAACTTCAATTGTTAAATCATCAATCTGCTGAGCAACCATCTTACATATATTTGGTGTACTACTTAAACCACTGGATATATGTACTGCTAATATATGTGTAAATCCCTTTTTTTTCAACTCTAAAAATTTATCCTTGATTTCACCCGGACCAGGCATTGAAGTAGTAGGAATTTCTTCCTTGAATTTTCTATAAATCTCTTCCGGTTTAATATTAACTCTATCCAAAAATTGTTCTTCCTCATAGATGATTTTCAGGGGTAAAAGCTCAATTGATAATTTTTCTAACATATCTTTTGATAAATCACATGTACTATCAGTAATTAAAGCAATTTTGTTTCCCATTATTTCACCTCCACACATTAAGAATTATCTTCACTGAAAAAACTTAAAAAATGCTTCCAGGTTTCTGAGACAAAAAAAATTATTTTCCAAGTCTGTAATTTTAAAATTAAATTTCATAATTATATAAAACTTTATTTTAAAAAATAAGACCCTGACTTATAAATAATAGTCAGGGTCTAACTGCTATATTGTTGTTTCATTAAGGACTTTTATAATGTTACAACATTTTCAGCCTGTAAACCACGGTCACCTTCAACTATTTCAAACTCTACTTCCTGACCTTCTTCTAAATTTTTAAATCCATCCTGTTGAATAGCAGAAAAATGTACAAAAACGTCGTCTCCATCTTCTCTTTCAATAAAACCATAACCTTTTTTTCCGTCAAACCATTTTACTTTACCATTATAAATCATTAAAAAAATTCCTCCTAATTTCTTATATTGGGTAATTGTTAACAAATTTTTATACCCAACGTACTTAAGTTTAGCATACTTTTTGTATTAAGTCAATTTTTATTGTTAATATTCTTCCCTTTATAATAAAAATTATTCATTTCTATAAAAAATATAGGTAAAAAGTTCACTACATCATATACTGTCATTGCCCTGCCCCAAACTATCTTCAACTTTCTCAATTTTATTTTTAATATATTGATACTCCTCTTTTGCTTCGAATTGTGAATATTAAAGATAGGGAGATAGTTGCGCAAAAACTCTTCAATCTTCCTGGTTTTAATACGTTTTCTCTTCTGCTTTTGCAGGTAATTTATAATCAACTCTCTCATTTACATCACCTTTAATAAAATAATACAACTTATAAAAAATATCTTTCCATAATATCTTATATATCCTGTGAACTATGGGCTAAAATAAATGTGAAATCTAAATACCGGCACCAAAATACAGTAAAACTATTTTTGATGTCACTGATATTATAACAATTTTATAAATTTTTAACAAGATAATTCTTGACTTTTAGCCGAGAGTATATTAAAATGAATTACAAATTTAAAATATAAAACTGTGATGGAGAGTAGTAAAGGGTTAGTATTTACAGAGAGCTATCATTTGCTGAAAGATGGTAATACTAATTTTCGAACTCGCTCCGGAGTTGCTAGTTTGAAAAATTTTATTACTATCTAATAAAAAAATGAAGATCTAATTAGAACTAGCCGGTTCTTTATCGTTAACAGGAAGAGTGATTTCAGTAATGAAATAACTAGAGTGGTAACGCGGATATAGTCTTTCGTCTCTAACAATGAGATGAAAGGCTTTTTTGTATTTTATTATAATTTATTTTCATGAATATTTATATTTCACTTGATAACACGAGAATTAGAGGAGGTAGTATAAAAAATGACTACAGATAAAGAGGAAAGTAAAAATGAGTATCAAAAAACAAAAAAAGATGGAGGCAAAAATGGTTTCAACCTAACCCTGGGAGAATTATTAAACCTTAGAGAATCTGAGTATCCACAGGAGGAAGCTGCTGTATATCCAGAACTGGGATTACGTTATACCTACCGCGAATTCAAGAAAATATGTAATCAGGCAGCAAAGGGTTTTATGAAACTGGGGATTAAACAGGGAGACCATGTAGCGGTCTGGAGTCATAATCGACCAGAATGGTTAATAACACAGTTTGCAACCGGTAAAATGGGTTGTATATTGGTTACAGTAAATACAAACTATAGGGCTATGGAATTAAAATATCTGTTAAAGCATTCTGACACTCAGACTTTGATTGTATCTGATGGTAAGCGAGTAAGTTTTCCAGAATTGATATATGACATCTGTCCCGAATTAAAACATTCTCGTCCCGATGAACTTAATTCAGATAAATTTCCCCATCTCAAAAATATTATATATATTGGTGAAGGAAAAGCCCCTGCAGGGATGTATCACTGGAATGATATTATGGCAGCAGGCTCAACTATAAGTGACAGACAATTGAATAAACGTGAAAAAAGCCTGAAACCTGATGATGTTATTAATATGCAATATACTTCTGGAACCACAGGTTTTCCCAAAGGTGTAATGTTAACTCACAATAATATTATTGCTGATGCTACCTATATTGCAGAGTGTATGGATTTTACCCATAAAGATCGTCTCTGTATCCCTGTACCATTTTTCCATTGTTTTGGTTGTGTATTGGGTACCCTTGTCTGTGTAACTAAGGGTGCTACTATGGTACCATTAATTAAATTTGAGCCGGAAACAGTGTTGGAAATTATTGAAAACGAAAATTGTACAGCAGTACATGGTGTACCAACAATGTTTATTGCCGAACTGGAACAATCTAATTTTGAAACATTTGACCTCTCTTCATTAAGAACAGGTATTATGGCTGGTTCACCATGTCCCCTCAAAGTTATGAAACAGGTTATCAATAAAATGGGAGCTGATGAAATAACAATTGCTTATGGCCAAACAGAAGCCTCACCTGTCATAACACAGACCAGAACCGATGATTCCCTTGAAAAAAGGGTGTCTTCTGTCGGTAAATCTTTACCAGATGTAGAAGTCAAAATAGTTGAACCACAATCAGGGTATGAAGTTGAACCAGGTGTAAAAGGAGAACTCTGTACCAGGGGTTTTCATGTTATGAAAGGATATTATAAAATGGCTGAAGAAACTGAAAAAGCTATTGATGAAAATGGCTGGCTTCATACTGGTGACCTGGCCCTAATGGATGAAGATGAATACTGCCGGATAACCGGACGTTTAAAAGATATGATCATCAGGGGTGGTGAAAATATTTATCCCCGTGAAGTTGAAGAATATTTTTATCAACATCCATGGATTAAAGATATTGCCGTTATCGGTATACCTGATGAAAAATATGGTGAAGAAGTTATGGCCTATATTCAGATAAAAAAAGAAATCAAAGAAAAATTCAAAGAAGAATCAGTAGATAACATATCAAAAAAAATTATAGCTTACTTCCGCGAAAAAATATCATGGCATAAGCAGCCTAAAAAAGTAGAAATCGTTGACAAATTCCCCCTGACAGCAAGTGGAAAAGTTCAAAAATATAAACTAAGAGAAATGGCAATAGAAAAATATGATTTACAGGAAATTGCAGCAGTAGAAACTGCTTAATATCAAAGCAACCTATAAATTTACCAAAACAAGGGCAATAACAGTCATAATAATAGCTGTTATTTCTTTTTGTTCTAATCTCTCCCCAAAAAGAAAATAACTGACAACCACTATTAAAACAATACTTCCAGCACTAAAAACAGGAAAAACTACAGCGGTTTTTAAATGATTTAGGGCACTTATTAGAAAAAAAGAAGAAAATAAATTGGGAATTCCCAATACTAATCCAGTTCCTATGTCCCGCAGATTGGGTGCTGAATCCTTTATAAAAAAACTATAAAAAAAGCTTATTAAAAAAGCAGAAAAGAAAACCCAGAATAGAAAAAGCACTTTATAATCAACCAGAGAATACTTCTGAAAAACTTTATTTGTAAATTCTGCAATTCCCCCGAATATAAATAATAATATCAAATTTAACCTCAGTGCTTTTCGCCAATTTTTATCAAAGGGGGAATTTATTAATATTATTGATAAGATAGCAAATATAATACCTATCCACTGCCCTACTGTGGGGTATTCCTGCCAGATTATAATAGCAAATAACATGGGAATTAGAATACCCAGTTTACCAAATGTACCGGCCAATCCCGCACCATTTTCCCGGACACTTTTTTGATAATAAATAAAAGAACTAAAGAAAAATAAACCGGCTATAATTCCAATAATTGTAGCCCACATCTGGCTGGCCTGCTCAGAGAAAAGACCATTACCACTAAGTACAACCACTTTACAGTTTTCAATAAAATCAGCACCATGAAAATCAAAAAATCTAATCTTTTTATTATAAATGAATATAAAAGAAATAATAAAAGCCGTAAAATAATTTGCAGTAGTTACTACATATCTATTAAAGTTATTACTCTCACTATATTTAAAAATAAGGGCTATCGACGAACTACAAATAATGGCCAACATCAAATATATCAACTTCTAAAACACTCCTTAGCTTTAGGTTCTGCATTTTTTGCTCTTGTGGTTTTATTCACCTTTTTCCTCTTTCACTCCTGGATCTTTTTACCTTTTATAACTACAAAACCGCCTTCTCCATGACCTTCTTTGAAATCCTGTACTTTATCTATTTCCGGTAATTTTCCGCTAAGGGTCTGAACTACTTCTATATTTTTAAAATTATATTCTTTTAATAATGATAACACTTTTTCTGCTGAATAAAATTTCGCTTTTTTATAAAAAACATTATCTTTTTTCTTCTCCTCATAAATCTTACCTAGAGAAGTATTCTTATCAACAAAGCCGATAATAAAACTACCCTCTTCTTTTAAAACTTTTCTCACTTCTTTAAATGTTTTTTGCACATCATCAAGAAAACATATTGTGGTAACCATTAAAACAAAATCAAAGCTGTTATCAGTAAAAGATAAAGATTCTCCCGTAGCATCATAAACCTCTAATCCCCTGTGTTCTGCTAACTTACGCATCTCCAGAGAAGGTTCTACTCCTATTTCTATACCCAGGGGCTTAGCAAATCTTCCACTTCCAATTCCAACTTCCAGACCTTTTTTACCCTCTGGTATAAAATGCTTTACCGCCTTTAACTCAGACTTATAGATAAATTCATTCCTCTCAAACCAGTCTTCATATTGTTGAGAATAGTTTTCAAATGCTTCTATGTTGGCCATTGCAAACACTCCTTATTAGTCTTTTAATTAATTTTTGTACCCGTATAAGTAAAGGCATCTCTATTCATCTTTATATGATCTTCTTTTATCTCCCCAATAATATTTCCACAA